>DAIDLH010000018.1 GCA_027449605.1 Candidatus Muproteobacteria bacterium
CTGCTCAGGCAGACCCAGCGGGTAACCCGCGATATGGCCGGCAATCAGCCCCTGTTGCGCGCCTTTCTTCAGCATTGTTCTCTTTCTTTGCGCCTAAGATAGGACATTATTTATGCATCTATCAATAGCTTGGCTATTGCCAGCTTACCTCCCTTCTCGCTTGCATGCCGCGCTGCAACGTGAGCCATTTCGTGGGCTAAGACAGCGGCTAACTCATTATCATCCTTAAGCCCAACATCGGTTTGAAATATGCCAGTAAACACAAATGCCTTTCCGCCACCCACGGTGAAAGCATTCCATTCAGGAGACTCCAAAACATGAATTTCCCAAGGAAGATTTTTACGATGGACAACTTGTTTTAGGCGATCAAACACACGGGAAACCCTTTCATAATAGAGGGTTTCGGCATCGATCTTCGCGCCCTTCTGTCTTGCGACTGACAATATTTGCCGTGTTATTTCCTCGGCTTTCTGAATTTCTTGATCTTCGGAAACAAGATTAATCTGACGTTGCCCTGTGACAGGGTCGCGTGATGAAACCGCATCGCTAACAGACATTAGTCCGCGATCAATAGATGCGCATCCTGTTAAAGCCGAGAGCAGCGCAAAACCAATAAGTAAGACCATAGTTAAGCAGCGCGGTCTTTTTGTCTGAAGTCCAAATACCTTTTGCATAGGACACAAAACCCCATCACCTAAAGCTGTATCGAGCAGTAAGGCCATGAACCCTACAAGAAACACTGCGCCATTTTACTGCGGCCACATTGATTAAGAGGTCAAGCAACTACTAATTCACTTTAGCGGTGAAAGTAACGGTCGAATAATTGTTGTTTTCCAAAGTGATAACATCGCCATTTTCAATAACTGCCCCTTCCATGTGCCCAAGTTCGGTCGGCGCGCTTGGATTCAAGTGAAGCTCAAATTGCTTTGTAGTTCCAAGAGCAGCGCTCCGAATCTTGGCGAGTACGGAAACAGGCGACTTAACCGTGGTATTAAAGACAGCCACAAAGCCTGGACCCATCATTGCTTTGCGAAGGGACATGGTGACAGGCAATTCGGGTTTCTTCGCAAGCTGAGCCTTGAGCTGAGCGTTCTCAGTCTGCAACGTAGAAACTTGAGTTTGTAGTTGCTCGATCTGCTTTTTAGCTGCATCAACATCGGACTTGGGAGCGCATGCAACCAAAAGTAGAGCGGAGCACATCGCGAGGATTTTCGGTTTCACTATATAGCCTCCGTGTTATTATTTAATGGAATGCAAGTTGCGCGACGCCATACGAGGAAGCGCGCTAGCGCGCAGACCTATCACAAAGTAGAAACCGCGCGGTGCGCACAGTAAAAGCCATATGTAGGCAATGGTCAATGGAAGAGTGCAAGGGGCGGAGCCACTTTTGGTCATTTACATCCTGGATGCCGGCTTCCGCCGGCATGACAACGAAGTGGCATTCGCCGGGGATGACGACAAGTTGTTCGGCGGGTTACGGCAAAAAACGCCTAACTCGCCCTACATTTAATATTGATTCTTACAGAATTTCAGCGGGTGAGTCATGCCGCTATCTGTTCAAACGTGAAATGCGGAATATCAGCTCGCTTGCTGGCGTGCTCGATGGTAATGCCGCAAATGTTGCCATTGCGGTCGAGGTCAAGCAAAGTGTCTTCATCCAGGTCCTTGATTTCGCTGACCGCGGAGGGTTTGAGTTCGATGTAAAGCGTGTCCGTGCTCTGGAAATATTGAACTTTCATGGTTTGAACGATCTGGGAAGACCACGCGCACCCTTTAAGTCATTTGACCTGCTTCGATACCAGAGGGAATTTTTCGGGATGGCGAATAGACTCCACGGCCAAATCAACATCAAGGTCTGGCCAGTACAGATGGTGCAGTTGCGGTCACTCGACGTTGAGCAACTGACTTACCGGGGCATCTTTGAACCATGGAAACTGGGAAAAAGGCACAAATAGTTCTTCATTGCCCAGAAAAATCCAGAATCCATGCTTGGAGACGTTGGTGACTTCAATCACAGGCTGACACCTCAAGAATCACCGCATAAGCGATTCCGCGACGCGCGCGAGTTGCTTATCCAGCGTTACAAGCTCTGCTCCAAGCGATCCGGCCAACCATAAGTATGTTGCATCGTAAACGGTTAGCTTGGTTTTTTCTGCCATCAGTACGATCTCCTGGGTATCGACCGAATGTTTTCGGACCGCCATCTGCCTGCCCAGAGCATGACCCGCAAGCAAAGCAGCGCGCTGTTTGGAGTATTGCCGCAGTTTCTTCAGGCAAACGCTGGCTACTTCGAAATCTATGAGCACCGGGGCATGTAAACTGGCGCCGCGAATCCGGTCGGCAATCTCCTCGGCTTCCGGTTCGCCGAACACCAACGCCGCCATGGCGGAGGCGTCAATGACTTTATCGGGCATCGCGGTCCGCGCGAATCATGGCCACAGACTCAGACCGGGTACGCAAACCTAACTTGCGTGTCTTGCGAAGGACTTCATCGGCAGTCAGACGCTCACCCGCCGACAGACTTTCTTCAAGGATAACCATGAGCTCGCCTTGTAAAGAACGGCGGTGCCTCGCGGCGCGAAGTCGCAGCCTTTTGGCCAGTTGTGTCGGGACATTCTTGATCGAGAGGTTTACAGACATGGGTACCTCGGTTGTGGTTCCAATATGGTTCTATATTGGAACCATATGGACAAACCGTCAAGTAATACCAAAGATTACCCCACCCAGACTCGTGCATTTCTGAACATCCGCATCCACGGCCCGTCCTCGTTCCAGTCGTCGGGGCGCCAGGAGTTGGCGACGGCGCGGAACACGCGCTCGGGATGCGGCATCAGGATGGTGAAGCGCCCGTCGGGCGTGGTGAGGCCGGTGATGCCGTGCGGCGAGCCGTTGGGGTTGTACGGATAGGTTTGCGTGAGCTGGCCGCGGTTGTCCACGAAACACAGCGCGACTTCCTTGTTCAGAATCGCCTGCTCGACATGCGCCGGATCGCGGAACTCGGCCAGCCCTTCGCCGTGCGCGGTGACGATGGGCAGCATCGAACCCTGCATGCCCTGGAGGAAGATCGAGGGATTCTGCGGAATCTGCACCATGGCCACGCGCGCCTCGAACTGCTCCGAGGCGTTGCGCACAAAATGCGGCCAGCGCTCGGCGCCGGGAATGATGTCGTGCAGGTTCGACATCATCTGGCAGCCGTTGCAGATGCCGAGCGCGAAACTGTCACTGCGCGTGAAGAACGCCGCGAACTCGTCGCGCGCCCGCGTGTTGAACAGGATCGACTTGGCCCAGCCCTCGCCGGCGCCGAGCACGTCGCCGAAGGAGAATCCGCCGCAGGCGGCGAAGCCCTTGAAGTCCTTGAGCGCCGTGCGCCCGTCGATGACATCGCTCATGGTCACGTCTACGGCGGTGAAGCCGGCGCGGGTGAAAGCCGCGGCCATTTCCACCTGGCCGTTGACGCCCTGCTCGCGCAGGATCGCGATGCGCGGCTTGACGCCGCGCGCGATGAAGGGCGCGGCGATTTTGTCCTCGGGATCGAAGCTGAGCTTCGCACTCAGGCCCGGGTCTTCGGCGTCGAGAAGGCGGTCGTATTCCTCCTGCGCGCATTGCGGATTGTCGCGCAGCCGCTGCATATGGTAGCTCGTCTCGGACCAGACGCGTTGCAGGTTCACGCGTGAGTCGTAGAAAAGTTCCTTGCCGAGATGGCTGAAGCTGATGATGTCATCATTAGTAATCGTGCCGATGATGTGCGTGTGGCGCGCCAGACCGGCTTCCTTCAGCGCGCCGATGATGCCGTCGCGTCGCGCGCGCGGCACTTGCAGCACCGCGCCCAGTTCCTCGTTGAACAGCGCCGCCGCCGGGTCGCTGCCGAGATCGGACAGATCGACGCGCACGCCGGTGTGCCCGGCGAAAGCCATCTCGCAGATCGTGGCGAACAGGCCGCCGTCGGAACGGTCGTGGTAGGCGTAGGCGAAGCCGAGCTCGTTCAGCGCCTGGATCACGTGGAAGAACAGCCGCAGCACGCGTGGGTCGTCCACGTCCGGGGCTTCGTCGCCGATCTGCCCGTAAACCTGCGCCAGCGCCGAACCGCCGAGGCGGTTGGCGCCCTTGCCGAGATCGACCAGGATCAGGTCGGTCTCGCCCTTGTCGGTACGCAGTTGCGGCGTCAGCGTCTTGCGCACGTCCATGACCGGAGCGAACGCCGAGACGATCAGCGACAGCGGCGCGGTCACTTCGCGTCGCTCGCCGTCGGCGTCCTGCCACACGGTTTTCATCGACATCGAATCCTTGCCGACCGGAATTGAAATGCCGAGCGCCGGGCACAATTCCAGCGCCACCGCGCGCACCGTGTCGTACAGCGCCGCGTCCTCGCCCGGATGGCCGGCGGGCGCCATCCAGTTGGCGGACAGCTTCACGTCCGGGAGTTTCTGGATGCGCGCCGCGGCCAGATTCGTGAGCGCCTCGCCGATCGCCATGCGCCCGCTGGCGGCGGCGTCGATGAGCGCGAGCGGCGTGCGCTCGCCCATGGCCATCGCCTCGCCGGTATAACCGTCGTAGCCGCTCGCGATCACCGCCACGTCGGCCACCGGCACCTGCCACGGTCCGACCATCTGGTCGCGGCACACCAGTCCCGACACCGTGCGGTCGCCGATGGTGATGAGGAAATTTTTATTCGCCACAGTCGGCAGGCGCAGCACGCGGTACGCCGCTTCCTTGAGATCGATGCCCTTGGTCTTGAAGCGTTCGAGTTTGCGTTTGACGTGCTGGACGTCGCGCTGCATCTTCGGCGGCTTGCCGAGCAGCACGCCGAGGTCCATGTCGATCGGCCGCGCCATGCGCTCGGCGAGCGCGGCGTCCGTCGTCAGGTTCCGGCTCGACGAGAAGTAGCCGTCTTCCAGCAGCAGATGCCGCGCTTCGGTCGCTTCGCCGACCACGGCATAAGGACAGCGCTCGCGCTCGCACAGCGCGCGGAAGGTTTCGAGCTGCTTGCCGTCCACCGCCAGCACGTAGCGTTCCTGCGCCTCGTTGCACCAGATTTCCATCGGCGACATGCCGGGCTGGTCGTTCGGCACCGCGCGCAGGTTGAACCGGCCGCCGCGGCCGGCGCCGTTCACCAGTTCCGGCAGCGCGTTCGACAGGCCGCCGGCGCCGACGTCGTGAACCGAAAGGATGGGATTCTCCTCGCCCAGCGCCCAGCACTGGTCGATGACTTCCTGGCAGCGCCGTTGCATCTCGGCATTGGAGCGCTGTACCGAGGCAAAATCGAGTTCCTCGTGGCTGGTGCCGGTGGCCATGCTCGAAGCCGCGCCGCCGCCGAGGCCGATCAGCATCGCCGGCCCGCCGATGACGATGATCTTCGCGCCAGCCGGGATGTCGCGCTTGTGCACGTGCTGCGCGCGGATGTTGCCGAGCCCGCCGGCGAGCATGATCGGCTTGTGATAGCCGCGCACCTCGCCGTCCACTTCCAGCTCGAAGCTGCGGAAATAGCCGCCGATGTTGGGTCGGCCGAATTCGTTGTTGAACGCCGCGCCGCCGATGGGGCCTTCGAGCATGATCGCGAGCGCGCTGACGATGCGCCCGGGCTTGCCGTGATCCTGCTCCCACGGCTGCACCGCGCCGGGGATGCGCAGGTTGGACACGGAGAAACCGGTGATGCCTGCCTTGGGCTTGGCGCCGCAACCGGTGGCGCCTTCGTCGCGGATCTCGCCGCCGCTGCCGGTGGCGGCGCCGGGGAACGGCGCGATCGCGGTCGGATGATTGTGGGTCTCGACCTTCATGAGGATGTGGGTGTCGTCCTCGTGGTAGCCGTAAACGCCGCTGCCCGGCTCGGGGAAAAACCGCCCGATGCGTCCGCCCTCGATCACCGCGGCGTTGTCCTCGTAGGCGCTGAGCGTGCCCTTGGGGTTGGCGGCGTGGGTGGTGCGGATCATGCCGAACAGCGAATGTTGCTGCGGCTTGCCGTCGACGATCCAGTCGGCGTTGAAAATCTTGTGCCGGCAGTGCTCGGAGTTGGCCTGCGCGAACATCATCAGCTCGACGTCGGTGGGATTGCGCCCGAGGCGCTTGAAATTCTCCACGAGATAATCGATCTCGTCCTCCGACAGCGCCAGCCCCCAGTCGCGGTTGGCCTCGACCAGCGCCTGCCGCCCGCCGGCGGTCACGTCCACCACGCGCAGCGGTGACGGCGCATCCTCACGGAACAACTGCGACGCCTGCGCCAGATCGGGCAGCACGTTTTCCACCATGCGGTCGTGAATCAGCGGCGCCAGACTTTCGCGCTCCGGCGCCGTCAGCGGCGTGTCGTCGGTTTTCGCGATGTACCAGGCGACGCCGCGCTCGATGCGCCGGATTTGTTTGAGACCGCAGCAGTGTGCGATGTCGGTGGCCTTGGTGGACCAGGGCGAGATCGTGCCGAGGCGCGGCACCGCCAGCAGCAGCTCGCCGCCCGGTTTCGCCTGCGCGTCGGCCCTGGGGCCGTAGGTCAGCAGGCGCGCCAGCACCGTCTGTTCGTTCGTCTTCAATTCGCCGTCGAGCGCCACGAAATGCCAGTAGAGCGCCGTGACGCCGGCCACGGCCGGCACGCGCGCGCGCAGCTCCGCGAGCAACTTGTCGCGCCGGAACGGCGACAGCGCCGGCGCGCCGCGCAGCGACAGGATCGGCGGGGCTTTCGGTGAAGGCTCCTTCAAGGCTTCAGGTTTTCCGCTTGTCATACCGTTACTCTAAAACAAATCGGCTCACCGCAAAGACGCAAAGGACACAAAGAAAAAACTCTGCGAGACAAAAACAATTATCTATTCCTTTGCGCTCTTTGCGTCTTTGCGGTGAAATTTCATTTTGTTGGAAGATCATTACACCCAGACTTCGGACACATTGTAAAACGCCAGTCCCTCGTCCTGCTCGGCGACGTCGATCCACTCCGGCTCGCAGCCCATGGCTTTCGCCAGCGCCGCGCGCGCCAGCGCCGGGGTGTTGTTGGTTTCGCTCAGATGCGCCGCGGCCACGTAGCGCAGGCGCGGCGAGACGATCTGCGCCAGCAACTGCGCCGACACGCCGTTTTCCAGGTGGCCGTGCGGGCCTTCGATGCGCGCCTTGAGCGACGGCGGGTAAGGGCCGTCGCGCAGCATGCGCGCGTCGTGGTTGCATTCGAGCACCAGCGCATCGCATTCGGCCAACATCTCTATCACATGCGCGGTAATCGAACCGATGTCGGTGAGAAAACCGAAACGCGTGTCGCCGTCCGAGAACACGAACTGGCAGGGTTCGCGCGCGTCATGCGGCACCGGGAACGGCTGTACCTCGATGTCGCCGATGGCGAAGACTTCGTGCGGGTTGATCAGGCGGATGTCAGTATCGGCGTCGAACCGGTCCTTGAGCGCGGAGAACGTGCCGGGCGTCATCCACACCGGCACGCCGAAGCGGCGCGCGCAACTGGCGACGCCGCGGCAGTGATCGCCGTGCTCGTGGGTGATCAGGATCGCGGAAAGATTTTCCGGACTGCGGTCGTGCCGCTCGAAGCGCAGCGCGGTTTCGCGCGCCGAGAATCCGCTGTCGAGCATCAGCAGGGTGCGGCCGCACTCGATCAGCGCCGCGTTGCCGCGGCTGCCGCTGCCGAGTATCCCGAACCGCAGCCCGGCGCGGTCAGCCCCCGTCCGTTTGCCCGATTTCCGCAGTCGCCACCCGCCTATTTCAGTTGCTCGTAAAGCAGGGTCAGGATGCGTTCGCCGGTCGCGGACTGCTCCGGCGCGCCGTCCTTGCTCAACACATCGACCCGGGAGGTTTTCTCGTCGCCCTTGACGAAGATCTGGTATTCGTTCGTCGGCTCCTTGTCCTTGCCGCTGAACAGGCGCCGGAAGAAGCCCTTTTTCTTCTGCGGCTTGTCCGGGTCGATGTAACGCACGTAATAGATGCCCTTCGAACGGTCGCGGTCTTCCACGGTGAAGCTGGTGCGGTCGAGCGCGAGCCCGACGCGCCGCCAGGCGCGCTCGAAATCCTCCGGCAGCGTGAGCGCGCTGCGCTCGTCCACTTTCGTCAGTTTCGCGCGCTCGGCCGGCGGCGTCGCCTCGGCGGCAGCAACGAGGCTTTTCGCCTTTTCCTCCTTCACGCCCAGGCTCACCATCAGCAGGCGCAGCATTTCCGCCTCCAGCCCGGGGTCGGACGGACGCGGGCCCCAGCGGGTTTCACCGATATCGGAAGCGCCATCCCGGCTGACGATGACTTCTTCCATGCCGCGATGGCTGACGTAGATTTCGGTGGTGCCGGCCGCGGCGCCCTTTTCGAGACGGAACCGGAACTTGTCGCGCGTGCCGGTCGAGTACAGCGTGCCGAGCGACTTGGCGAGTACTTTCTGAAGACCCGTGCCGACCTTGGCGCGGTTCTCGGCCCAGTCGGTCTCGATGACGCCGGTCTGCGAATTTTCCTTGTCGATCAGCAGGCCGTTGTTGAGGATGAATTCACGCAACTTGGGCCAGACCTGATCGGCCGGCATCCTGACCACCAGCCAGCGTGCCTGGCCGTCGCGCTCGATGCGAATGCCGTTGACGTCCGGCAGCACGTCGCTGCCCGCGGACGTCTGACCCGGCGCGCCCTTCTCGGCCGCCAGCCCCGAATAAGTCGCGCTTCCCGGTGTCGCGTCGGTCGGCGCCCTGGCGCCTTCCGGGCCCGAAAGATCCGGCGGAATGTCGAGCGGCGGCAGCGTACGCGTGGACTTGTAATCGATCTTGCGTTTTTCGGCGATGGTCTGGCAGGCGCCCACGGCCACGGCGGCCAGCAGGCAAAGCAGGATGGTGGCGAATCGTTTCGTCATGGTTATCAATCTGAATAAAAAGTTCTTGAAATATTATCTCTCGCCGCAAAGGCGCAAAGAGCGCAAAGGTTTTTCTTGTGAAAATTTCTGCCTTTCTTTGCGTACTTCGCGTCTTTGCGGTAAATGATCATTAAATCTTTCAGGAGATAACGCCCGCCGTACGCATGGCCTGGCGCACGGTCTCGTGATACTTCGACGACAGCGGCGTCAGCGGCAGGCGGATACCCCCTTTGATCAGCCCCATCTCATTTAGTGCCCACTTCACCGGAATCGGATTAGCCTCGACGAACAGGTTCTTGTGCAGACCCATGAGGCGTTCGTTGATGGCGCGCGCCTCCGGCTCCTTGCCGGCGCGGGCCAGCGCGCACATTTCGTGCATCAGCCGCGGCGCGACGTTGGCCGTGACCGAAATATCGCCCTTGGCGCCGAGCAGGATGGCGTCGAGCGCGGTGGCGTCGTCGCCGGAATAGACGTCAATCTTGTCTCCGCAGCGACGGCGGATTTCGTTCACGCGGTCGAGATTGCCGGTGGCTTCCTTGATGCCCACTATATTAGGTATGGCGGCGAGGCGTTCCACGGTTTCGGGAAGCATGTCGCAGGCGGTGCGACCGGGCACATTATATAGTATCTGCGGAATCGGCACGGCCTCGGCGATGGCCTTGTGGTGCCGGTACAGGCCCTCCTGGGTCGGCTTGTTGTAGTAAGGCGTCACCAGCAGACAGGCATCCGCGCCCGCCTTCTCGGCGCAATGCGTGAGCTCGATCGCCTCGGTGGTGGCGTTCGCGCCGGTGCCGGCGATCACCGGAACCCGCCCCCGGGCATATTCGACCGTGAGCCGGATCACTTCGCAGTGCTCGTCCATGTCGAGCGTCGGCGATTCGCCGGTGGTGCCGACCGCGACGATGACATCGGTGCCGTTCTCGACGTGGAAATCCACCAGGCGACGCAGCGCCGGCCGGTCGAGCGACCCGTCCTCGTTCATGGGCGTGACCAGGGCCACCATGCTGCCTTGGAACATAAGACGCGGACCTGCAAATGTTTCGGAGAAACGCGCATGGTACTTGCGCCCCCCGCCGATGACAAGGATGTTACGGCGCGCACGGGAGGCGGCGTTTATAGGCTGATCAGCGCAATTTTATGGCGCCGCCGATGGCCCTGTTCTAAGCTGCGCTCCATGACCGATACCGCCCCGAAACCCATCCGCGAAATCCGCATCAACCCGATCGTGCCGAGCGAGTCGGTTATCGAGGCACAGCGGATGTAGACTGCTCTTGAACCAGCGCAGTCAATTGTGCCGCCACACGCGCGATAACCGACGCCCAATCTCCCGGCGCCGGCTGGCGGAACAAGCGCATGGTGGGATACCAAGGGGAATCATCGCGGTTAAGCATCCAGCGCCAGTCCGGCGCGAAGGGAACTAACGTCCACACCGGCTTCGCCAAGGACCCCGCCAAGTGCGCCACGGCGGTGTCTACGGAGATCACAAGATCCAATTCCTGAATCGCCGCCGCTGTGTCAGCAAAATTCCCGAGATAAGGATCAAGATCGTTAATAGTGTCTTGGGGAATCGACTTAAGTTCCGCCGTTGCCTCACCCTTCTGTAGACTGAAAAACTTTGCCCTCGCGATACCGAACAAGGTGCTGAATTGTTCCAGCCCCATAGAGCGAAGGCGATTTTTCGTGTGGATGCCGCCTGCCCACACAAGGCCCACGCGGAGCACCCCCGTGTAGCGAGCGATGGCTGCTACTGCTTGTGTGCCCGAGCCTTGCGGTATATGCAAATAGGGGACTTCGGCGGGAATAGTTTTGAGCGAAGTCTGGAAAATGCCTGGCAGACTCAGAAGTGTTATGTCGGTATCAAAAGGTGGCGCAAGGTCACCCTGGCTTACGACCTGATCCACACCATCGCATTCGCTCAATAGGCTACGGAGCGCGGGCTGGCAGCCAAGAATAATGGTCGCCCCCAGCGCCTTAAGATGAGGCAGGTAACGCACAAACTGTATTGTGTCGCCATGACCCTGTTCCGCTTCCACTAAAATAATCTTATTTTCAAGCGACCCTCCGTTCCAGCGTGGTCTCCCACTCGGTGGCTCGGCCATATAGCTAGTTTTTAGCCTCCATTCATATTCCGACCAACCGCGCCGGAAATTACCAAGCAGTAAGTGACACATCGCCGCGCAGGTGTGGGCATCTGCGTCGTCCGGATCAGACGCGATCAAATGTTCATAGACATTGATGGCGTTGTGAATGAGTCCAAGGCTAACGCATCTTCCTCCAAGAATTCGATACGTCTTAACAACCTCCGGGTTTGGCAGTTTCGCGCTCAATAATCGTGTTATATGTTCACTGCATTCACCAAACGAATCGCGTTCATCAAGTTGGAAATGCAGGTCACAACGTGCCTTCCATATTTCGATGTCTTGCGGGTATCTGCGCGTAAGATCAAGGCATAAATTTCGTGCGTCTATGAACCGCAGTCGCGCATAATACTCACGCAATTTACTGAGGGCTTTTTCGCGATTCATGTCTAGAAAAAACGGCGCAGTCATGTATGGCCGCGCCGTTGAGTGTAATTGCAATGGTGGCGTACTATTCTAGAAAGTTCGAACCCGAAGCGATTTGAAGTGACGAACAATGACTGTCTGAGGCTGATACCCTTGATGCGGTAACCCATGAACCATGCGTAAGGGAGAGGGCGGCTTTTTCCATTTGATCATATAGGGCCTGATTCTCTACCCGAGCGAGCGTACAGACAAAATTTATCCCTGTGGTGCTATCCGTCCCGAGCACTGCTAGAACACTGCCAGGATTGATCTGTACTCCAACTTTTCCTTTTGTTACGGCCGTGTTGTAACGAACACTGTATATTCCAAAGAGGTATGTCCCCGGATTTCCGCCAACCGTAACATATCCGGGGGTCCTCTCGCCAGCGCCCCAGCCGAACAGTGGTATCAGGGTCAACGCGGCGACAAGGCCCGACGCAAGAAACTTCATGATGCGCTTCATAGAAAATCCTCCTGGTTGCTAATGAGAGTGATAAAAATGAGACAGAACCCACTGAACTTTATCTAAAATAATTATGTCGGTTCACCTCCTTTTTATAGCAGGGGAAACAGGGTCTCCAGTTGCAATTCCTGCCGATTTACCGCGTCGGCAATCTCATTCATGATTTTATGACGTTGCTCAGTTGTGAGCTGGTGAGCATATGGCAACAATGCTGCAAAATCGGTTGTCGTCCATTTTCCTTGCGCGATGGCATTCGAAACAATGCTCGTTACAGCAGTCAACGCTTGACTGTTTTCTGGGGAATTCTCTCTCACACCTGGAGGATCAGCTGGAGTGGTATTCCGCCGTGCTTCAGGTGCAGCCGCCAATTGATGCGCGTAGGGAGCAAGTTCCTGCTTAAGCACCGATTGGATTGTTTCGCGTAACACGCTTTCGGTGGGAAACTTGGTGACGGCAACAACCGGGTTTGTTTGTGTACCCGTTGTTACACCTTGCTTATTTTCCGTCGGCAAATAGATATATTGTTGTTGCGATGTGATTTCGTTCCATAGCAGAACAAAGCCAACAATTTGTATGGCGATAACAACCAACAGACCAATAAGGTAGGGTGGAATATTTCTCTTGCCATCCATGGCAATCTGCGTCTCCTAAACAGTTCTTTTTGTATGGATCTCCTTGTCTGATACCGCTCTCCGTGCCGGTGCATGACGGTTTAAACATCGATTCAGAGCTTACGTTGCAGCTATACCGTGAATATGTCCAAAAAAAAATATAATTGTCAAGCACGAAAAATTGGCCGTGCACCAGATCAGGAATTTATTGGCTAATCAGATCAATTTAGTAGTAGTCCTGGCCGACCTGTTTTAAGCTGCCGCCATGAGCGATTCTGCTGAGAAACCCATCCGCGAAATCCGCATCAACCCGATCGTGCCGAGCGAGTCGGTGCTGGTGGCGACCGCGCGCGGCATGCGCCCGAAGAAAGCCGAGGAACCCGCGCCGCGCGACACGCGCGCCCACGTCGAGACCTGCCCGTTCTGCACCGGCAACGAGCACATGACGCCGCCAGTGATCGCCGCCTACCCGGCGGAGAAGAACTGGGAAATCCGCATCGTCGAGAATCTGTATCCGGTGCTGGGCGACGACCGCCGCAATCCCAATCTCACGTTCGGGCTGCAGCAGACCATCGACGGCTACGGCCGGCACGAGGTGATGATCGATCACGACAAGCACGGCGTCGCGCTTCACGAAATGAGCGAGGCGCACCTGGCGCTGTTGTTCTCGGTCTACCGCGACCGCATGGAGCAGC
This sequence comes from Candidatus Muproteobacteria bacterium, assembly GCA_027449605.1. Lineage (GTDB taxonomy): Bacteria > Pseudomonadota > Gammaproteobacteria > Acidiferrobacterales > Sulfurifustaceae > Sulfuricaulis. Next base: position 13,113 of record DAIDLH010000018.1, read on the forward strand.
TTTACCGCTCCAACTCGCGCCTGCGCTACGTGCTGGTGTTCAAGAATTTCGGTCCCGCCGCCGGCGCCTCGATCGCGCACACCCACAGCCAGGTCATCGCCACGCCGGTGATTCCCGACAACGTGCAGGCCGAGGTGTCGAACAGCCGCGCGTTCTGGCACAAGAATCATCATTGCATTTTCTGTTCGCTGATCGACGAGGCGCTCACCTTCGAGGCCACCATCTACGACCGCGAATCGGGCGAAATCCGGCGCAAGATCAGCGTCGGTCAGTACGTCATCGAGCGCGTGGGCAAATTCATCGCCATCAAGCCGTTCGCCAGCCGTTACGAGTGGGATGTGCACATCCTGCCGCTCCAGCATCAGAGCGATTTCCTGCGGATATCGAAAGACGATCTCAACGACCTGGCGCGCGTCATGCGCCGCACCATGGCGCGGCTCGACGCCGTGCTCGGCGGCGCGCAGTACAATTTCTTCCTGCACTCGATCCCGCACGACGTGAACTGCGAGGATTGCGAGGCGAGTTACCACTGGCACCTGGAAATCACGCCGCGCACCAGCATCCCCACCGGTTTCGAGCTGGGCTCGGGTCTCTTTGTGAATACCGTCGCGCCGGAGGCGGCCGCGGAAAAACTGCGCGCAGTGGAGATTCCATAGATTTTTTATGTAGGTTGGGGTGAGCGTAGCGAACCCCAACGAAAACCACCGATCAGTTGTTGGGCTTCGCATCGCTCAGCCCAACCTACATTAATATTATTCCTGCTTATTTATTCCTGCTTATTTCTTTGGGTTGTCCTGTATTGCGTTGATCACGGCCTCCAGGTCGAGCGAACGGACGGCGTCCAGCGCGCATTCCCACCGCCCCTCTTCGCAAAAACCGCTGATACCGGCGTTTTCATAACCCGCGCGCGCCGCTTTCAGGCAGGCATCGCGGATCGTTTCGGCGAACTCGCGCTTCGCATCCATCTCATTCATATGCTCAGCCCCCGCGCCAAAGTCAGCGACCGTCGATCGGATTCGAATTATGCGGGATTTTGCCCGAGCAGCCGGCAAAAGGCGAACGGTCCAACGCCACGCTCGCTGACTTGATTCATTCCTCGCCGCTTTCCTCTTCCTCGTTTTCTCTCGTCGATATTACATTTTCCTCCAGAGGCTCGGTCCAGTCTTCCGGCGTCATGTCGGTTTCGGTATAACCGAGATCGTCGCGTTCGACGTCATCCACCGGCCCGGTCCAGTCCTCCGGCGGCTCGATGGCTTCGATGCTGAGCTGATGCCAGTCGTCGAAATCCATCTCTTCGAGATCGCCGTCGAAATGCTGGATTTCGACCGTGCCTTCCTTCTCATCCAGGGCGGTCACGTAAAACTGCTGGCCCTTGTCCCGGTGCCGGTACCATTGGGATATCACGGGTTTGAGGGCTGTTGTCATGGCGCGCTTCCTCCTCTGCTGCAACTCTTTTCAATGTCATTATCGAAGTTTCGGCGATACGGTCATTGACGCCTGTCAAAGATAACGACGAATCAACCGCTGTAGGCTATGAAAGCCGATTCTTGTCCCCTCACGAACACCATGGACAACGATACGCCCATCGTCTTCGCGCTTCACGCCAGCCGTTCATTCGGCGAAGACGTGGCGCGGCGGCTTGGAATCAGTCTGAGTGCGTGCGAGGAAAGGGATTTCGAGGACGGTGAGCACAAATCCCGTTCGCTGGTCAATGTCCGCAACAAGGACATTTATGTCATTCAATCGCTTTATGGTGACAGGCAACTAAGCGTGAATGACAAGCTGGTCCGCCTGCTGTTTTTCATCGGCGCGCTCAAGGACGCTTCCGCCGCGCGCGTGACCGCGGTCGCGCCCTATCTCGCCTACGCCCGGAAAGACGCCAAGACCCAGACGCGCGATCCCGTGACCACCCGCTACGTCGCGCAATTGTTCGAATCCGTCGGGATCGACCGCATGGTGACCCTGGACGTGCACAATCTCGCGGCGTTCCAGAACGCCTTCCGCTGCCGCACCGATCACCTGGAAGCGACGAAGCTGTTCGTGGCTCATTTTGCGGCGCTGCTGAAGGAGGAACGCCAGATCACGGTGGTGTCGCCCGACATCGGCGGCATGAAGCGCGCCGAACGTTTCCGTCAGGCGCTCGGCCGCGCCTTGAACCGCGAGTTGAATGTGGCGTTCATGGAAAAAGCGCGGGCGAAAGGTGTCATGCGCACGGGCCGACTGGTCGGCGAGGTCGCCGGTACTGCGATCATTATTGACGATCTCATCAACACCGGCGGAACGCTGCTGCACGCGGCCGCCGCTTGCCGCGAGAGTAACGCGGGAAAAGTTTACGCCGCGGCGTCGCACGGTATTTTCGTCGGTGGCGCGAATCGCCTGTTGTCGGAGAGCGGCCTTGACGGAATTGTCGTCACCGACACCATTCCTCCGTTCCGGCTCGATCCCGAACTCGCCCGCGACAAGCTCACGGTCCTGTCCGCCGCGCCGCTGTTCGCGGAAGCGATTCGGCGGATTCACAGCGGAGGATCATTGGTGGAATTGCTGGAAATTTAATACTCATGTAGGTTGGGCTGAGCAATGCGAAGCCCAACGTTGCTTTGTTGGGGTTCGCTGCGCTCACCGCCAACCTACAAACAATACATACGGCGCAATACGCTGCGCTATTGTGCCCTACATTAACATTTTTTCACTGTAGCTTTCCGCGAGCCGCAGATATTCCCCGGCCACGGCGCGCCAGTGCGGCCAGGCGCTTTCCGCGAGATCGTGAACATGCCAGATCGCCAGTCGCGCGCGCAGGCTGGCGCGGTACGCCTTGTAGAAATGCACCAGCGTCGGCGGCGGATGATCGCCGCTGACCCGGTGGTAAGCCTGAAAAAGCTCCCATTCCACCCGGGGCGCGCCGAGGCGCTCGCATTCCATCGCCAGGAACGCGAGTTCGTCCGCCACGTCGATAATGCGAAAGGCGCGGTTGAATTCCAGTCGGTCGAAAATCACCACGGGCGATTCGAGACAGACATGCTCCGGCCGCAGATCGCCGTGGCCGTCGACGATCCTTGCTTCCGTGGCGCGGCGCTCGAACAGCTCCGCGGAGCGCTGCAGAAAATTTCTCTGTGCCGCGTGCACGGCGTCAACCAGCGCCGCGGGCAGATCATAGACCGGATCGGCCAGCGCCTCGTGGTTGACGCGGACATTGTCCTCATACTGCCGGCGATACTCATCGCCGCTCATCGTCAGGGGAATGCGCTCGCGGTAAAAATGGGCCAGCCATTCCGCCAGTTCATGCAGTTCCGCGGGTTCAAGCAGGTCATGCCGTATCCGGTAATCCAGCATCCGTTCCGCCGGCAGCCGGCGCATTTTCACCAGCCACTCCGCGACTTCGCCCTCGGCTTCCAACCGCGTCCGGCCCTGCGGATCGGACGCGAGCGCCACCACGCCGAGATACACGCCGGGCGCGAGGGGCCGGTTCAAACGCACTTCTTCCGCGCAGTTCTTGCGGCGCGCGGCGAGCGTGCTGAAATCGAGGAAACCATAGCGCACCGGCTTCTTGAGCTTGTAGGCGTGATGCGGCGTCAGGAACACCCAGGACATGTGGGTCTCGACGGTTTCGATGCGTGGCGGACGATCCGGATAAGTCTGCGGCTGTCGCAGCAGCGCCAGCTTCGCTTCCAGGTCCAGAACCATCCTGTCCCGGGTGAGCGTTTTCATGACGGCCTTTTTGCCGCCGCCATGTGCTGCACGAACCACTTCGCCGCCGCGGCCGCGACCTGCTCCAGCGTTCCCGGTTCCTCGAACAGGTGGGTGGCGCCGGGGACGATCATCAGTTCCTTATTGCCCTGCAACTCACGATACGCGGCGCGGTTGAGTTCGATCACCACATTGTCATGTCCGCCCACGATCAACAGCGTCGGCGCCGACACGCGCGGCAAATCGTCAAGCGCCAGATCGGGACGGCCGCCGCGCGACACGACCGCGGAAATCGCCGGTCCGAGCGCGGCCGCCGCCTTGAGCGCCGCCGCCGCGCCGGTGCTGGCGCCGAAATAGCCGAGCGGAAGACTGCGCGTGGTCGCCTGATGCCGGGTCCATTCCGTGGCGCGCAACAGGCGCTGCGTGAGCAGCTCGATGTCGAAACGATTCTCGTAGACCCGGTCTTCTTCCTCGGTGAGCAGATCGAACAGCAGCGTGGCGACGTCGCTCTCGCGCAGCACGCCGGCGACGTAGTTGTTCCGGGGACTCAGCCGGCCGCTGCCGCTTCCGTGCGCGAACAGCACCAGCCCTTTCGCGCCGGCCGGCACGGCGAGCGCGCCTTCGTGGATGGCGGCATCCATCGGTATGCCGACTCGCTGTTCGCGTTCATGAGTTGCCATGTTTCGTCACCCGTCCTTCGTGGGCCGCCGACCGCAGCAGCGCAATCACCTCTTCGTCGCTGACCTGATGGAAATGATCGTAATAGGCGCCGACCGCGCCGAGATAATAAGGAGAGCGGTCCAGCACCACGAACTCGTCCACTTCGCGCGACATCCGCTCCACGGTGTCGGACGGCGCGACCGGCACCGCGACCACCAGATGCGCCGGCTGGCGGCGTCGGGCATCGCGGATGGAAACTTCCATGGTCAGGCCGGTGGCAATGCCGTCGTCCACGATGATCGCGGTTTTTCCCTGCACCGGCGCCGGTTCGCGCCCGCCCAGGTACAGCTCGCGCCGGCGGCGCGCCTCCTGGCGCTCGGCCTCGACCTCCTGCTTGAACCATTGAGGATCGACACGCGCGACTTCTTGCTGGTTGCACACCATCTCGCCGTTCTCCACGACCGCGCAGATGGCGTATTCGGGTTGCAGGGGATGACCGATTTTCCGGGGGATGAGCAGATCAAGCGGCATGCCGAGCGCGCGCGACACTTCCGCGCCCAGCACCACGCCCCCGCGCGGCAGTGCGTACACCACGCCATCCCGGCCCTGATATGTCTTCAGCGCCTGCGCGAGCTTCTTGCCCGCATCGGTCCGGTCCCGGAAACGCATGGCGAGCTCCCCTTTCCTGGATCAGGAAACAGACTATTCCCTTCCCGCGATTCGTCCTTGATAAGCGTCAAAGAAAATTGGGGTCAGAGACGGATTTTCTGATCCCACGGTTCTAACGAAGAACAATGCCGGAGAATATCCGTCTCTGACCCCAATTTTCTAAGGAATGGATTCGGTGGTGTAACGCTGCACGCGCAGGCTGTTCGACCAGTAGTCCGCGGGCAGGCCGGCCTTGCGCTTGAGTTGGCGCAGGAATTCGCGTGGGTCGGGTAACTGCTCCCACACCGAGGGAAGAAACGTGCCGCGATAAAAGCTTTCCTCGATGACCAGACCGTCCACCCGCGGACGCAATTGCGCCAGCAGATCCGCTTCCGAGGAAAATTGCATCGGCTCGGGCAGGCTCAATACGGAGATATGGATATCGAGGCGTTCGTACTCCGGCCAGGTGAGCGCAGAAAACCGCGTATCCCGGAACGCCGCGCCGTAAGCATTGCTCGCCACGTCCTCGACCAGCGTGCGGCGCGCCTCGAGCGTGCCGATGCAGCCGCGCAACTCTTCATCGACCTGCAATGTCACGAACGTCGCGCGCAGGAGACGCAACGGTTCCGCATAGTCGCTCGTGCGCACCGCCAGCGTCTCGCCGCACAGGCCTTTCCTGATCGATTCCCCGGCCAGTTGCAGAAGCTGTTGCTTGTGCGATGACGTGAAAACGGACGAAACGTTATTCAAAGACATAAGCGCCATAACCCACCACCCTGTCCTGCGAACCGGCGGTGTCGCCGGAGTTGCGCAGATCGATGGTTTTTGCCTTGAGACCGCGCCGGCGCGCCACGTGCAACAACCCGTTCACCGGATTGCGCCCGCAGGCGTGGTCGTACTGGATGTCTTCGGGCCGCAACTGCTCGATCGCCTGCGAGGTCGCGCGATCCAGCTGCTGCGCGGTGCGGTAATCGTGGTAATGGCTCAGGTCCGAGCTGACGACGATCAGGGTTTCCGGTCCGCCCCAGAGAAGGTCGAGCACTTCGCCCACTTCCCCGGCGCCCGCGTCGCCCACGACCAGCGGCACCAGCTTGAATTCGCCGAGCACTTCCTGAAGGAACGGCAGATGCACTTCCAGGCTGTGTTCCTGCGCGTGGGCGGCGTCCATCACGCGCACCTGGGGGAGACGGGAAATTTTTTCGATCGCCTCCCGGTCCACCGTAATGCGCCCCAGCGGGGTCTGGAAACAATCCGCGCTGGAAAGCGCAAGTCCGTGAAAACCGACGCGATGCGCGGGACCGAGCAGCACCACGCGCGTGATGTGCCCGCGCGCCGGTTTGAGCCGGGCGTAAGCCGTCGCCGCGATCGGGCCGGAATAAACATAGCCCGCGTGCGGCGCGATGATAGCCTTGGGCACGACGCCGCCCGCGCTAACCGCATTCAGGTAATCCGCAAGCATGCCGCGCAGCTCGCGCGGGTCGCCGGGGTAAAACAGGCCGGCAACCGCCGGATTTCGCACACTGGCCATCGTGATTTCCGCCATAAACCTGTCATTACAATGTGCCCGAACGTAGCGGTTTTCAAGTAAATCCAAGCGGGCGTACGATAAACGTTGATTCGGCACTTCCCAAGCCGCATTTATTGTCCATGGAAACGGAAATTCTCGATTCATCGTCGGTGGTCCCGACCCGCTACTGGCACAAGCTCGACGACGGGCGCGTGCAATGCGACGTGTGCCCGCGTTATTGCAAGCTGCACGAAGGCCAGCGCGGCCTGTGTTTCGTGCGCGGCAACCATAATAACCAGATCGTGCTCACCACCTATGGCCGTTCGAGCGGCTATTGCGTGGACCCGATCGAGAAAAAACCGCTCAACCAGTTCCTGCCCGGCACGCCGATACTTTCCTTCGGCACCGCCGGCTGCAATCTCGCCTGCAAGTTCTGCCAGAACTGGGACATCAGCAAGTCGCGCGAGCTCGATACCTTGATGGACCAGGCCTCGCCCGAGGCCATCGCCAAGGCGGCCAAGGGACTCGGCTGCCGCAGCGTGGCCTACACCTACAACGATCCGGTCATCTTCATGGAATACGCGATTGATGTCGCCAAGGCCTGTCGCGAGCACGGCATCAAATCGGTGGCGGTCACGGCCGGTTACATGTGCGACGAACCGCGGCGCGAGTTCTACCAATACATGGACGCGGCCAACGTGGACCTCAAGGCCTTCACCGAGGATTTCTACTGGAAGGTCACCGGCGCGCACCTGCAGCCGGTGCTCGACACGCTCAAATACCTCAAGCACGAAACCAAAGTCTGGTTCGAGCTGACCACGCTGCTCATTCCCGGCCTGAACGACTCTGACAAGGAACTGGAAGAAATGACGCAGTGGGTCGTGGAGCATCTCGGGCCCGACGTGCCGATGCATTTCACCGCGTTTCACCCGGACTGGAAAATGCGCGACATCCCGCCGACGCCGCCGGCCACGCTCACACGCGCGCGCAGGATCGCCATGAAAAACGGCGTGCGCTACGCCTACACCGGCAACGTGCACGACGAAGACGGCGGCTCGACCTATTGCCATCAGTGCGGCGCCAGGCTCATCGGCCGCGACTGGTACGACATCACCGCGTGGAATCTCGACGCCGAAGGCAAATGCAAACATTGCGGCGCCGCCTGCGCCGGCGTGTTCGAGGCCGGACACGGCGACTGGGGCTCGCGACGTCAGCCGGTGCGGCTGGCGAATTTCGCCGCCTGACTCCCCTTCGTCGCACATCGCGACGCGCCCCGGTTTGACGGCCGTCATGTTTCCGGGAAGATAACGGTGTTATATGTTTTTCCATGCCGGACACCGCGGGCAAAGTATTCGATCTTCCCGAATTGCGTAACCGGGGTCGGGTGTTTCGCGACCGGGCGCATGCCGGCACGGTCGTGGCCGGAATGCTGGAAGCTTTCCGCGGAACCGACACGCTGATCCTGGCGGTTCCGGCCGGCGGCGTGCCGGTGGCGGCGGAAGTGGCGACCCGGCTCGGCCTGCCGCTCGATCTGGCGGTGGTGAGCAAGATCACCCTGCCCTGGGACAGCGAAACAGGCTACGGCGCGGTCGCGTTCGACGGCACGGTGCGCCTGAACAAGCCGCTGGTCGCCGCCCTCGGTTTGCGGCCGGAGGCGGTGGAAGACGGCATCGCCCGGACCCGGGACAAGGTGAAACGCCGCGTGCGGCAATTACGCGGAGAGCGCGAACTGTCGCAGCTCGGGCATCGCGACATCATCCTGGTGGACGACGGTCTGGCGTCCGGCTTCACGGTGTTCACCGCGGTGGAAGCGATACGTCACCTGGCGGCGGATAAAATCGTCGTTGCGGTTCCGACCGGGCATGGGAGCGCGGCGGCGCGAATCGGCGCCGAAGTGGATGCGCTGTATTGTCCGAACATCCGGGAAGGCATCAGCTTCGCGGTCGCCGATGCCTACGAACACTGGACCGACGTGGACGAAGCGACGGTCGTCGAAGTCATGCGCCGCTTCCAATAAAACCGTTGATGCAATACGTTCCGGGCCATGAACCAGAAACGCTGGGAACATTTTCCACACGAGGCCGACATGGGCGTGCGCGGCATCGGCAACACCCGCGAGGAGGCCTTCGAACAGGCGGCGCTGGCGATGACCGCCGTCGTCACCGATCCGGCGAAGCTCATGACGACCGCTCAGGTGGAAATCGCCTGCCGGGCGCCGGACGATGATTTGCTGCTCGCGGACTGGCTCAACGCACTGGTATACGAAATGGCCACGCGCCGGCTGCTCTTCGGCCGCTTCGAGGTTCACATCCAGGATCACGCGCTCACCGCCCGCGCCTTCGGCGAACCGATGGATCCCGCCCGGCATCAGCCGGCGGTGGAGATCAAGGGCGCGACTTACACGGCGCTCAAGGTCGCGCAGGAGAATGGTGCATGGATTGCGCAATGCGTGGTGGATGTTTGAGTCGAACGGCCTTGCGGCCGCGTGTACTCGTGGGTGGCTGACTCACGGGGATCGATATTATGTAGGGCGGGTTAGGCGTTTTTTTGCCGTAACCCGCCGAATGATCTTTGTGTCGCCTTCGGCGACAATGAAAAGCTATGTGCGGGTGGCTCCGCCCCTGCACCCTGGGTCCCTTTCTTTTGTGCGGCCAAAAAAAAGGGACGAAAGAAAAGGCCGCCCGGAGCGCGCGACTGCTTCCTTGCGTTCCTCGCCCCACCGGGCGCTCGACCAACTCGCCAGGCGCAAACTACGCGCCTCGGGCTCGAACACGGTCTCGCTTGAAAGCTCCCGGTGGGGCTGCGGTACTCGGCGCGCGCTACGGGGGTGTGAGCAACCCATCTCAGACCGGTACGCGGAGGTGTTTTCAAATCCCCGTATGGCGCGCCCGAGCATCGCCAGCCTCGGGCCAGGCGCCCGAAGGGGCGCGGCAGGGATGCCGCGCGTCGCCCGCCGGCACAGGGATGTGCCG
>DAIDLH010000019.1 GCA_027449605.1 Candidatus Muproteobacteria bacterium
ACGCCGCGGCCGCCCTGCGGTCGAGCGGTCCCCTTCGACGGGGACAAGCGCGCTCGCCCACAATGGCTTGACGGCGCGATGGGCTGGCTGCTTCGCCCGCCAGCCCGCGCCTACCGCGGACTACTCGCCTCGGCGCTTCGCCCCTTCCATGGCTCGCAGCGAGTGATCAGAGTTGATATTACCCCGTAGCCGCCGCGGAGCATCGCAGCCCGTCCCGGAGTATTCGCGAGACTTTTGATCGAGCCCGAGGCGCATTGTTCGCGTCCGGCGAGTTAGGCGAGCGCCCGGTGGAGCGAGGAACGGAGGAAGGGGTCGCGCGCTCCGGGGCGGATTTCTTTTGGTGACTTTTCTTTGTCCGTGCAAAGAAAAGTCACCTGCCGTGGGTCAGCCACCCACAAGTAATACACGGGCGAAGCCCGCTCGACAAAAAAGTGGTTCGGCGGGTTACGGCGAAAACCGCCTAACCCGCCCTACATGTAATAAATAACAAAATTAATAATCCCTCGGCGACGACGCCCTCGCCGCCAAATACGCCCCCACCACGATCAATCCTCCCCCTACCCACTCCCTCATCGTCACCACTTCATTAGTCAGCAACTGCTGCGAGACGGCGCCGGCGACGAGTTCGATCAACGCGATCACCGCCGAACGGTGCACCGGCATGTGCGTCACGCCGTACTGCACCAGCAGCGTCATGACCATGATGCCGAGCACGCCGAGCGCGACGGCGCCGGCGAAGATGTTTCCGTCGGGATGCGGCATGGGCAGGGAAAAACCCGCGATCATGACGACGCCGACGAGCACCACGCCGGCCCAGACCGACAGCGACTTGGCGGCGATGGAAATATCTTGCAGCTTGCGCACCACGACGTTGGACAGCGCGAACGCGAAACCGGAGGTGAGCGCCATCCAGTCGGCCTTGCCCTGCGGCCAGGGCCAACCGAGGATCGGGTTCCACAGCATGAGCAGCGCGCCGCTCATGGCGATGACGAGGCTCGCGAAACCGGTGCGCGTGATGTGCTCGCGCAGCAGCGCCCAGCCCATGAGCGTGGCCCACAGCGGCGAGAGATAGAACAGGAGCAGCACGCGCAGGATGTTGCCTTCCAGCACCGCCTCGACGAAGGCGATATTGGTCCAGCCGGCCGCGATCATGAGCAGCGTGAGCAGCAACGGCTGACGGGTGAACTCGGGGATGGCTTTGGCGGTGCGCGGCAGGCTCGCCACCAGCGCCGCGCCGTAGAGCGTGAGCGTGAGCCAGACGCCGCCCAGGCCGCCGCCTTCGAGCAGGCGCATGGGATACCAGATCACGCCCCACAAACTGGCGCCGATCAGCAGGGCCGCTATCGGATAAAAACGCCGCGCGTCGTTGGATGGCATGAATGCTTCCCGTATAATTCTTTTTTCCCTAGAACCCGAACACATGAACTCCCGGCTCGCGAGCTTACAGCCCTATCCTTTCCAACGGCTCGCCCGGCTCATTCACGGCGTCACTCCGCCCGCCGGCCTGGCGCCGATCCGGCTGTCCATGGGCGAGCCGCAGCATGCCGCACCCGACTTCGTTTTGGAAGCCCTCAAGGCCAATCTCGCCGGGCTGTCGAATTATCCGGTCACCAAGGGCTCGATCGAACTGCGCCAGGCCATCGCCGGCTGGGCCACGCGCCGCTTCAAGCTCGACAGGATCGCGCTCGACCCGGAGCGGCACGTGCTGCCCGTCGCCGGCACGCGCGAGGCGCTGTTTTCGATCGCGCAGGCCGTCATCGACCGGCGCGTGAACTCGCAGCGGCCGTCGGTGATCATGCCGAACCCGTTCTACCAGATCTACGAAGGCGCGGCGCTGCTCGCCGGGGCGCGGCCGTATTTTCTGAACGCCGTGGAGGAGCACGGCTATCGCACCGACTTCGATCAGGTGCCGGAGGAAATCTGGCGGAAGGTGCCGCTGATCTACGTCTGCTCGCCGGGCAATCCGACCGGCGCGGTGCTGACGCACGACGACCTCGCCAAATTGATCCGGCTGGCGCAACAATACAATTTCGTCATCGCCTCGGATGAATGCTATTCCGAAATTTATTTCGACGAAGCCAAGCCGCCGGTCGGCCTGCTGCAGGTGGCGAACGATCTCGGAATCAGGGATTACAAGAACTGTCTGGTGTTTCACAGCCTGTCGAAGCGCTCGAACCTGCCGGGTCTGCGCTCCGGCTTCGTGGCCGGCGACGCCGCGGTGCTGGAGCAGTATCATCAATACCGCACCTACCACGGCTGCGCGCTGCCGCCGCCGACCCAGGCGGCGAGCGTGACGGCCTGGAACGACGAGGCGCATGTGCGGGCCAACCGCGACCAGTACCGCGCCAAGTTCGACGCGGTGCTGAAGATCCTGCAACCGGTGCTGGACGTGAAGAAACCCGCGGCGAGCTTCTACCTGTGGCCGAAAACCCCGCAGGACGACGAGACCTTCGCGCGCGGGCTGTACGCGAGCCAGAACGTGCTGGTGGTGCCGGGGAGCTACCTGTCGCGCGAGTTCGAGGGCGCGAACCCGGGCAAGAACCGGGTGCGCATGGCGCTGGTGGCGTCGCCGGCCGAGTGCGTCGAGGCCGCACAGCGCGTGCGAAATTATGTAGAATCGCTGGATTAACTGGAACCTATCTCACATATGTAGGGTGGGCAACGCCCACCGTCGGGCAGTTAACGAAGCCGTGTTGGTGGGCGATGCCCACCCTACGTATCTATGCCAGAGTATTTTGAGATGGGTGCTAATTCAATTTCACAGGATTAACAGGATTATTTCTAAATAAAGTCTTAATCTTGTTAATCCTGTCTATTTATTGTTTCAGTCTTGTAAGGAATGGTCATGAGCGAGATAGAGTCCATCATCAACGAAGCCTTCGAGCACCGCGGCGCGATCACCCCGCGCAACGTGGACACGCATGTCAAGGACGCGGTGCACGAGGCGATCAACCTGCTGGACAGCGGCAAGGCGCGCGTGGCCGAGAAGAAAAACGGCCAGTGGGTCGTGAACCAGTGGCTGAAAAAGGCGGTGCTGCTCTATTTCCGCATCGAGGACAACCAGTTCATCAAGGGCGGCTACACCAACTACTGGGACAAGGTGCCGTCCAAGTTCGGCGATTACAATTCCAAGGCGTTCCGCGAGGGCGGCTTTCGCGTGGTGCCGCCGGCGGCGATCCGCAAGGGCGCCTATATCGCGCCCTCGGTGGTGCTGATGCCTTCTTATGTGAACATCGGCGGCTACGTGGACGAAGGCACCATGGTGGACACCTGGGCCACGGTCGGCTCCTGCGCCCAGATCGGCAAGAACGTGCATCTCTCGGGCGGCGTCGGCATCGGCGGCGTCCTGGAGCCGGTGCAGGCGGCGCCGACGATCATCGAGGACAACTGTTTCATCGGCGCCCGCTCGGAAGTCGTCGAGGGCGTGATCGTCGAGGAAGGTTCGGTCATCTCCATGGGCGTATACATCGGCCAGAGCACCAAGATTTACAACCGTCTGACCGGCGAGGTGACCTATGGACGCATCCCCAAGGGCTCGGTGGTGGTGTCGGGCAACCTGCCCTCTTCGGACGGCAAGTACAGCCTCTATTGCGCCGTGATCGTGAAGCAGGTGGACGAGAAGACGCGCTCCAAAGTCGGCATCAATGAGCTGTTAAGAGACATTTAAAAAGAATTCACATAAACGAATTAAAAAATCCTGTTAATCCTGTCTATTAAACTTTTAAATTATTTTTCAAATGGTTGTAAGCAATGGCAGATAAAACGCTCGAACTGGCGAAGGAGCTGATTGCGCGCCCGTCGCAGACGCCGCGCGACGAAGGCTGCCAGGAGCTCATAATCAAGCGTCTCGCGCCGCTCGGCTTCAAGGCCGAACGGCTGCGCTTCGGCGACGTGGACAATCTCTGGGCGGTGCGCGGCACGGGAAAACCGCTCGTAGCGTTTGCCGGCCACACCGACGTGGTTCCCTCCGGCCCGCGCGAGGCCTGGAAGAGCGATCCGTACAAGCCCGAGGTGCGTGACGGTCATCTCTACGGCCGCGGCGCGGCCGACATGAAATCCTCGCTGGCGGCGTTCGTCACGGCGATCGAGGATTTCCTGACCAGGCATCCGAAGCACCAGGGTGCCATCGGCCTGCTGATCACCTCCGACGAGGAAGGCCCGGCCATCCACGGCACGGTCAAGGTCATGGAGTGGCTCGGCAAGCAAGGCATCGCCATCGACCACTGCATCGTCGGCGAGCCGTCCTGCGTCGAGACCCTGGGCGATACCATCAAGATCGGCCGACGCGGCTCTCTCACCGGCCGGATGTTCGTGCATGGCAAGCAGGGGCACGTGGCCTATCCGCACCTGGCCAACAATCCGATCCACAGGCTGGCGCCGGCGCTGGCGGAACTGACGGCGACCGAATGGGACCAGGGCAACGCCGATTTCCCGCCGACCAGCTTCCAGGTGTCGAATATCCACGGCGGTACCGGCGCCGAGAACGTGATCCCGGGACGGCTCGAGGTCGTGTTCAATTTCCGCTTCTCCACCGCGGTGAACGACACCGAGCTGCGCCGCCGGGTCGAGGAAATCCTCCAGCGTCATCGGGTCGATCATCAGACCCAGTGGATTCTCTCCGGCCAGCCGTTCCTGACCCGCGGCACCCGGCTGATCGAGGCTGTGCGCCGGGCCGTGAAGGATGAACTGGGAGTCGAGGCCACGCCCTCCACCAGCGGCGGCACGTCGGATGGCCGCTTCATCGCCCCCACGGGAACGGAGGTGGTCGAACTTGGCCCGCTCAACCGCACGATCCACCAGATCGACGAATGCATCGCGGTGCAGGACCTGGGCCGTCTGTCGCGCGCCTACCGCCGCATATTGGAAAATTTGCTGGTTTAATCTACGCTAACTTTTATATTTAAAAACATATATATAATTATTATGTCTTGTGTTTTTTATAGATAAAATCGGGGGCGCTTTCTCTCTTGCCGCGTACCAGGGTGCACGAAAGAAGAACGCTATACTTTGAAAAAAACGACGCGATAGAAACAGCGTCCGACGCAGACAAGGATTGGTTTGTACCCATGCATGACGTAACGGTTGCCATTGAAGTTCCTGCCTGCGGCCTGGTTGCCCGATTCAGCCCTATCCCCCGACTGCCCGGGACTGTCCCCGCATGAATGACCTGCAGATGGTCGGCCTGACCGATCCGGGCCGGGTACGTACCCAGAACGAGGACAGCATCGCCTATATTCCCGAGGCCGGGCTGGTCGTGGTCGCGGACGGCATGGGCGGCCACCAGGCTGGCGAAGTCGCCAGCAAGCTGGCCGTGGACGTCATCACGCGCCATATCGTCGGCACCCTGGCCGTAGCCGCCCGATCCAGGAGCGAGGCGTTCGAGGCCAAGATGGTCACCGACGCCATCCAGCTCGCCAACCGGGCGATTTACGAACTCGCCCAGCAGCAACCGGATTACGCCGGCATGGGCTCGACCGTGGTGGTCACGGTGTTTCACGGCGACCGGTTGTGGGTCGGTCACGTGGGCGACTCGCGGCTCTACCGCTTTCGCGACGGAATGCTGGAACAGGTGACCCTCGATCACTCGGTCGTGCAGGAGCTGGTCAGCCGCGGCCTGGTCACGATGGAAGAAGCCCGCCAGTCGGTGAACAAGAACCTGGTCACGCGCGCCCTCGGCGTGGACTCGATGGTCATGCCCGACATCGGCGAACAGACGATGAACGACGAAGACATCTACCTGCTCTGTTCCGACGGGCTGAACGACGTGCTCGCCGACGGCGACATCGAAATGATGCTCATCGAATACGGACGCAATCTCGAAGCCGCCGCGCGGCAGATGATCGATATCGCCAACGAGCGCGGCGGACCGGACAATATTTCGGTGATCCTGGTGCGTGCCAGGCGCGGCTTCGTGCGCGAGCCGGAAGTCCTGCAGAAACTGCGCGCTCAGGTTTAAAATGTCGAATAACTGTTATTCTTGCTGTCGATAACGGGAAGGGGTAATCGGAAATGGCCAAGCTCATCATCAAGTTCAACAACGAGGTCATCGACCACATCGACCTGAAACAGGGCGACATGAAGATCGGCCGCAAGCCGGGATGCGACATCATGATCGACAACCTGGCCATCAGCGGCGAGCACGCCAACATCTTCACCGTGGGCGAGGACTCGTTCATCCAGGACATGGGCAGCACCAACGGCACGTTCATCAACAACAAGAAAATCACCAAACACCATCTGAAGAACGGCGACGCCGTCGTCATCGGCAAACATACGCTGATTTACCTGACCGAGTCGGCGCGCGCCAAGGAACCGGACGATTTCGCCAAGACCGTCATCATCAGCAGCCCCGCCGCCCGCGAGCCCATGGAGCCCAAACCGGCGCCGGTACAGGCGCCCGCGCATTCCGTGGCGAGCGAGCCGCCGGCGATCACCGTGGAAACCCTGAAAAAGGAAAGTCCGGCGATCAAGACAGTACGGCACGGCGCCATATTCGTGCTGAGCGGCGTGAACAGCGGCAAGCGCATCGACCTGACCAAGAAGGTGACCAACCTCGGTCGCGCCGGCAAACGCGCCGGTGCCATCGCCGAAATCGGCGACGGGTATCTGCTGACGCCGGGCGAGGATGAAAGTCCGAAGCTGAACGGAAAACCGGTGCCGAAGGAAGGTGCGCGGCTCAAGAACGGCGATATGATCGAAGTCGCCGGCACGCGTTTGCAGTTTTACCTGAAATAGACCGGATTGCCGGTTTCCACGTAGACCTCCAAGTCCGGGCGGATGCTAGGACACTGACGATCCGCTCTCTTCCGGACCGAAGCACAGCGCATAATCCGTGCAGACCTTGCAGCTCGGCGCCTTGCAGAGATTCACCTCGGCCTGTTCGCACAACTGCTTGTAGAAAAACTTCTTCCACTTCATGTTGCCGGTATTTTTTTCATAAAGCGTCGTGAAATGCCGCCCGAGCAACCGCGACAGCGTATCGCGGTCCGGCAGTCCCATGTCCTGCCACAGGTGATTATCGCCGAGACAGGCGGTGGCGACGGCGCAAGCGAGCCACTGCGTTTCCTCGTTGTCTTCGCTGCGGTGCGCCATGAGCAGCGCACGCAAGTCATCAAACTCGTCGACCGGCAACGCGGCGCAGCCTGCGTTGTTACCAACCTCGGAGACGGTTCCAAACCCGGTGGCGCGCGGGAAATAACGGCGCAACAGCCGGTCCAGCGCCGGCGCGCTCAGGCCCATGATCGGAAAGCGCGCCAATACGCCGCCGAACGCCAGGGTGACGACGTCGGCGGGATCCGCGGCGCCGGCCATGAGTTGTCGGTAATCGAGAGCGGTGCCCATGATTTCACCCGGCCTCGGCGGGCAGCGGCGCGTGGGTATAGCACTTCTTCGGGCAGATGCGCGAACAGGCCTCGCAACCGATGCAGTTCTCCGGGGCAGCGATGGTCATGACCTTCTTCTCGTATTCGCCGTCATCGTCGTCGTCATCGGCGCCAACCGAGAGCGGGATCATGTTGCCGTCCTCGCCGACGCCGACCAACTGCAACACGTCGCGTCCGCACACGCGGAAGCAGCGGCCGCAGCCGATGCATTTTTCCTGGTTGATCGTCTGCGCAAAGCGCGGCGTCCAACTGCGACCGGGCTGAAGCGTGACCGTAACGTAATCCATGGCTCAGCCGCCGGTCGCGGCGAGGCGCGAGCGCGCCTCCGTCAGGTTCTTATAGGCCTGGAAGGCCTGCTCGGCCACTTCCGGGATTTTTTCCCAACCGGTGGGCAAGTCCTCGGCCAAGTCGTGCAGATTCATCTTCAGGTTGGTCGCCTGCGCGTTGAGCTTCTTGATCTGTGCCTTGAGTTGTTCCACGTCTTCCGCCATGCGATGTTCTCCGAAATGTTTTCCATCAGCCGTACTTGGCGACCTCAGGAAACTTGTTGATCATGTCCATGCCCGCCGCCACCAGTTTCTCCCCTTCCGCGGCGAGTTTCTCCAGGCTGTCGAAGCCGAAACGATGCACGTCGCGCAGGTTCTTGTTCACGACGATAAGCCGTCCGGCGATCAGCACCATGCGGCCGAAGCCCTCGTGATGCATTTTCATCATCGGCGCGACCATCACGCCGGTGGCGCGCTCGATCGCGAGGCCCACGGCGTTGTAAAACAGCTCCAGCCGCCACAGTGTCTCGGGATCGGGGTCGCCGATGATAGGCATCTCACGGCGCTGCTCTTTGGTGATGATGTACGGCGCGAGCAGATCGGCATCGCTCTTGCCCTCCCACGCTCCGTGCATGTCCTGGGCGCGCCACTGTTTGATCAGCTCCTTCACGAACGCCGATTGCATCGGATCCGCCGGCGCCAGCGCCGCGGCAGTTGCTTCAACCATGTTCCACCTCGTCTTCGAAATCGAATTTTCTTTCCTGCCCCTTGAGCATGACCTTGCGCAGCCACGGAGGCGGCGTTCCGCTCAGCACGCCCTGCAACTTGTCCAGGATCAGAGCGATATCCTCGGGCTCCTGCACCTTGATCGGATGAATCTGGTTGGCGACCACGCGCGCCGCGCCCGAGCCGCCGATCGCCGCCACGTACAGGATGGCGCAGTCCTTGATGGCCTCGATCTTCGGCGCGAGCTTGTCCTCATTGCCGTCCTCCTTGAGGTCGCCGTCGAACTGCACCGCCTCGACGAAGCGATGGCCCTGGGGTGAGACCTCGTAGATGGCGATGTTTTTCGCCCACCCGAAATGGGCATCCACCCGTTTCAAATCTTGCGTTGCAAATGCGATTTTCATGGAACCTCCGTTGATGACCCCGTCGCCGGCGCCACCGGCGCCGGAATCGGATGCGGGTCTAATGAGTCGTAGCCGGCGCACAGTCATGGCACTCTTGCTGCGGCGGCATCCATGTCGCGGGGCTCGCTTCGTGCGCGTTGGCCATGAACAGGTTGCCGATTTCAAAAATCAGATCGCGCGTGCCGCGATAGCCCACCGACAGCCGGTGCCCGGCGCCGAGCCGGTCGAACAGCGGCAGGCCCATGCGCAGAAACGGAATCTCCAGCCGTTCCGCCATCTGCCGGCCATGCGAATGCGTGATCAGCAGATCGCAACCGCGCGCTCTTTGCTCCATGTCTTCCAGGTCACCGATCAGCACTTCCGCGGCCGGCATCTTTTCCAGCAGCGGCGAGTGCGTGGTGGTCACCGCGACGCCGATCTCGCAGCCCATTTCCGCCAGCAGATTCCCGATGCTCCACAGCAGATCCGGCTCGGCGCCGATCGCGATTTTCTTGCCGCCGAAAAAGAAATGGCCGTCGAGCATGGCGTCCATCAGCTGGCCGCGCTGGCGGCGGTATTTGTTCGGCACCGGGTTGCCGGAAAGTTCGGCCAGCAGCGCGATGAAGCGGTCGCTGGCTTCCAAGCCGGTGATCCGGTCCAGCACCTTGAACATCACGTCGGCCTTGTCCTCGAGTGCTTGCGCCGCCGGCCGCATGTGCTCGCCGATGGCGATGGTGAACTGGGAAGCGCCCATGCGGCGGATGTCGGCGAGCGTGGTCCCGCCCATGGTGGTGGGCATGAATTCCTCGGGGATATGGCCGTCCAGCGAGCCGGACAGGTCTGGAAGTATGATGGGATCGAGACCGAACGCCTCGACCGTATCGCGGACCTCCTCGATATCGCCGGGCGTCAAATGGCTGCCGGCCAGCACGTTGACCTGGCGCGGAATCACGCTGCCCGGCTCCACCAGTTCCTGCACCAGCTGTGTCACCGCGCGCGACCAGCCGTCCTGGAACGCGTCCTTGTAGTCCGGGGTGGAAACATAAACGATGGCCAGGTCAGCCAGCTCCGGATGCTTCTGGCGAATGAGCTTGATATAGCCGTCCACGTCGTCACCCTTGGTTTCGGTCAGCCCGGTGGAGGCGATACAGATGATGCGCGGCTTGGCCCGGTTCCAGATGTTGAGAATCGCCTGCTCGATGTTGTCCATGCCGCCGAGGATGGTGGTCGCCTCGTTCATGGCCGTGGTCTGGAGCGGAATGTTTTCGCGGAAATGGCGCACGAACAACACCAGGCCAAAAGCGGTGCAGCCTTGCGAGCCGTGCAGCGCCGGCATGCATTGGTCGAGGCCGAGGAAAGCCAGCACCGCGCCGATGGGCTGGCTCATCTTGAGCGGGTTGACCGTGCAGGCCTTCTTCGATGTAACAACGTTTGCCATTTATGTTTCCCACGGCGCCGGTTTGCGCACCTGTTCCCAGATCGGGTTGTACAGCGCCCTGTCGATCTCCCGCACCAGCGCCACCATGCCGTCATAGCCGGCATAGGCATGGTGCCGCTCCTGGTTGATGTCGAGCCACGGCATCTTGGCCTTGAGCGCCACGAACTGCGAACGCCCGCCGGAGAGCATGATTTCGGCGCGCGCCTCTTTCAGCATTTTGTACATCTCGCGCGGCGTCATGTCGTCGAGCATGTGCGCGTCCTGGCCCATCAATTCCTTGATGCGCTCCTTGTCTTCGACGGTGGATTTCTTAACGCTGGTGCCGACGATTTCCATGCCCACTTCCTGCAGCGCCGACACCACCGACCACGACTTCACCCCGCCGGTAATGAGCAGCACTTTCTTGCCGGCGAGGCGCGCCTTGTAGGGTTCGAGTTGTTGCCAGGCTTTGGCTTCTTCCTCTTTGATCAGCGCCTCGGTGCGCTCCAGGAGTTCCGCCGGCGCGCCGCGCTGCACCAGCAGCTTCGAGGTCTGGCGCAGGCTTTCGCTCATGTCGGAGATGCCGTAGAACGAACCCTCGAAATAGGGAATGCCGTAGCGCTCTTCCAGTTTGCGCGTGATGTTGATCATGGCCTTGGAGCAGACCATCATGGTGGCGCGCGCCCGGTGCGACCACGCCACTTCCTGGTATTTGGCGTCGCCGGAGATGCAGGACAGGATGCGGATGCCGAGCTTGTCGAACAGCGGCTTCACCTGCCACAACTCGCCGGACAGGTTGTATTCGCCGATGATGTTGATGTCATAAGGCGTGGTGTATTCCGGCTCCAGGGTGCCGATCACGTAATCCAGCAGCGCCTCGCCGGCCAACTTGTTGCCCAGGTTCTTGTTGCCCACGAAGCCGGGCGCGTTGATCGGAATCACCGGCTTGCCGAACTTCGCGCCGGCGGCCTTGCATACCGCCTCGACGTCGTCGCCGATCAGCGCGGTGACGCAGGTCTGATAGACGAACACCGCCGGCGGGTCGTATTTCTCGATGACCTCGCGGATGGATTTGTACAGGCGCTTCTCGCCGCCGTAGACCACGTCCAGCTCGTTCACGTCGGTGGTGAAGCCGGTGCGGTACAGCCGCGAGCCCGAGGATTTCGCGCCGCGGTTGTCCCAGGAATTGCCTTCGCAGGCGATCGGGCCGTGCACCAAGTGCGCCACGTCGGTGATCGGCTGCAGCGCGATCTTGGCGCCGTCGAAGGCGCAGCCGCCGGCCGCGGCGCCGGGCGTGAGCTGCTTGGTGCAACCCTTCTTGCGCTCCTTCTCCGACTTGCCCTGATTCTTGCCGCAGGCCGGTTCGTCGAACACCTCTTGCACTTTCTTGGCTAAAGTCGTCATGCTCGCCTCGATCCGTATTCCGCGGTTATCTTTTCTACAGCCTTGTAGGGTGGTTGACCCACCATCCGGCGGGTTACGCTTCGCTAACCCGCCCTACATTGATGATCCCGCTCACAGTCTTGTAGGGTGGGCATCGCCCACCGATACGACTTCGACTGGCACAGCCGGTGGGCAATGCCCACCCTACATCCACTTGGCTCCCGCAGGGCCTAACCCGCCCTACATTAATGATTCCGCTCACAGCGCTACCCAGATATCCTCGTCTTCGACGACGTACTGGCAGGCCAGGCGCCACAGCGGCGGCATGTCTGGCAGCTGCTCCATCCGGTACTGCTGATCGGAAAGCTTGCCCATCCGGTGCAGTACTTCCTTTTCCGTCCCGCTCAGGCGGATGGCGTGCGGACCATCGCGGCGCAGCGGCGCGACCTTGACCGCGCACGTGCCGCACACGCCGCTCTTGCAGTCGCAACGCAATGACAGCCGGTGTTTCTCGCTCAGGCTCAACAGCGTGTCCTGTCCTCGCTCCGGAGCCGGAACGGTCACCGGGTCATACAGCGCGGGATTCAGAAACGTTATGCTGCCCATGACTCAAGTCATTCGTTAACGGATGATGTCGTAGCTGTAGTCGGTCTTCGACGGCACGTTGGTGTTCTTGTCCATCTCGTCGAAGATTTTGTCCAGTATCCACACCAACACATTCATCGCGCCCTGGTAGCCCCACACCGGGTAGCGGTGGTGATGATGGCGGTCGAAGATCGGGAAGCCGATGCGGATCAGCGGCGTGCCGGTATCGCGCTCCAGATACTTGCCGTAGGTGTTGCCGATCAGGAAATCCACCGGCTCGGTGAACAGCAGCGAGCGCATGTGCCACAGGTCCTTGCCCGCGTACACGTGGCAGCCCTTGCCGAACGGCGAGGCGTCGAACAGCGCCTGCACCTTGTTCGCCCAGGTCTCGTTGCCATTGGTGGCCAGCACGTGCACCGGCTCGGCGCCGAGTTCCAGCAGGAACGCCGTCAGGCCGAGCGTGAGGTCCGGGTCGCCGTAGACGGCGAACTTCTTGCCGTGGATGTGCGCGCTGGAATCGGCGATCGCGTCCACCAGCCGCCCGCGTTCCTTTTCAAGCTCGGCGGAAATCGGCTTGCCGCTGAGGCGCGCGATCTCCATCAGGAATTTGTCGGTCGCCGCGACGCCGACCGGGTGATTGAACGCGGCGATTTCCTGGCCCTTGCTCGCGGCATAGGCCAGGCTTTTCTCGGTGCAGAACTCCTGCATCGAGACCGTGGCCTTGGCGTTCAGCGCCAGCTTGGCGTCTTCGAGCGTAGTGCCGCCGTCGTACATGCGGAACTGGCCGTCCGCGGGCGTGTCCCACACCTCGCTGTTGTCCGCGAGGATGGTGGCGTCCACGTCCATAAGGCCGAACATACGCTTGATCTCGCGCAGGTTGCCGACGGTGTAGCCGTCGAAGCCGCCGATGAAGTTGATCTTACCGTTCGGTGCGCGCTCCTTGCCTTCCCAGAAGTGTTCCAGGATGCCCTTGAGCGTGTTGTCGTAACCGGTGACATGGCTGCCGACGAACGCCGGGGTATGGGCGTACGGCACGTCGAACTCCGGCGGCACGCTGCCCTTGGCCTTGGCGTTCTGGATGAAACCGTTCAGGTCGTCGCCGATCACCTCGGCCATGCAGGTCGTGGACACCGCGATCATCTTCGGCTTGTACAGGTTATAAGCGTTGGCCAGGCCGTCGATCATGTTGTTGAGGCCGCCGAACACCGCCGCATCCTCGGTCATCGACGAGGACACGCACGAACTCGGTTCCTTGAAGTGGCGGCTGAAGTGGCTGCGGTAATAGGCCACGCACCCTTGCGAACCGTGCACGAACGGCAGCGTGCCCTCGAAGCCGACCGCCGCGAACACCGCGCCGAGCGGCTGGCAGGCCTTGGCCGGGTTGACGGTCAGCGCCTCGCGCGCGAAGTTTTTCTCGCGGTACTCCCAGGTCTTGGTCCAGTCGCGGATCTCTTCGAACTTGTCCGCGGGATGCGGGTTCTCGTAATTCTTCTTCTTGTTCTCGAACATCTCGACGTATTCCGGCTGGCGGAACAGATCAAAATGATCCAGCACGTGTTCAGTATTCTGACTCATGAATTTTCTCCTTGCGTAGGGTGGGCATCGCCCACCGCTTCAATGGTGGGTTAGGCGCTGTTCGCCTGACCCACCCTGCATGTTTCGATTATTTCCACGGCGCCTTGGTCAGGCCCCACACCGGGTTGTTGATCGCCATGTCCATGTCGCGCGCGAAGATGGCGAAGCCGTCGTAGCCGTGATACGGACCCGAGTAGTCCCAGGAGTGCATCTGGCGGAACGGCACGCCCATCTTCTGGAACACGTACTTCTCCTTGATGCCGGAGCCGACCAGGTCGGGCTGCACCTTCTCCACGAACTTCTCGAACTCGTAGCCGGTGACGTCGTCGTAGATCAGCGTCCCGTCTTTGACGTAGTGCGTGGTGCGCTGGTAGTCGTCGTTGTGGCCGAACTCGTAGCCGGTGCCGACCACTTCCATGCCGAGGTCCTCGTAGGCGCCGATCACGTGGCGCGGGCGCAGGCCGCCGACGAACAGCATCACGGTCTTGCCTTCCAGGCGCGGCCGGTACTTGGCGATCACCGCATCGGTCAGCGCCTTGTACTTGGCGATGACGCGCTCGGCGCCTTCCTTGATCTTGTCGTCGAAGTGGCTGGCGATCTCGCGCAGGCTGGCCTCGATCTTGGACGGCCCGAAGAAGTTGTACTCGACCCAGGGAATGCCGTATTTCTCCTCCATGTGGCGCGAGATGTAGTTCATGGAGCGGTAGCAGTGCAGCACGTTGAGCTTGGCCTTGGGCGTGTTCTCCAGCTCGGCGATCGAGCCGTCGCCGGACCACTGGGCGATCACGCGCAGACCCATCTCTTCGAGCAGGATGCGCGACGACCAGGCGTCGCCGCCGATGTTGTAGTCGCCGATGATGGCCACGTCGTAGGGCGAGCTCTGGAACTCCGGATGCTTGCCGTCGCTCTTGTCGAACACCCAGTCGCGGATGCTGTCGTTGGCGATGTGATGCCCGAGCGACTGCGACACGCCGCGGAAACCCTCGCAGCGCACCGGCACGATGGTCTTGCCGTTGTACTCCTTGGATTTTTTCTTCGACACCGCCTCGATGTCGTCGCCGATCAGGCCGATCGGGCATTCGGACTGGACCGTGATCCCCTTGTTCAGCGGGAACAGCACCTGGATCTCGTCCATGATCTTCTCCAGCTTCTTGTCGCCGCCGAAGACGATGTCCTTCTCCTGGAAATCCGAGGTGAACTGCATGGTCACGAAGGTGTCGACGCCGGTGGTGCCGATGTAATAGTTGCGCCGCGCCGCCCACGAATACTGGCCGCAGCCGACCGGGCCGTGGCTGATGTGAATCATGTCCTTGATCGGTCCCCACACCACGCCCTTGGAACCGGCATAGGCGCAGCCGCGGATGGTCATCACGCCGGGCACGGATTTGACGTTCGATTTCACGCCGCAATCCGGCTTGCCTTCCTCGAACGTGCCCAGATGCTTGGCGCGCTTCTTGACGGTCTTCTCCGGATAGACTTTCAGAACTTCCGCGATCAGTTCCTGGTTACGCGCCTTGGTTTGCTCTACTGTCAGGCTCATGTGCTTTCCTCGTTTTCCAATGTAGGTTGGGTTGAGGCATCAGCCGAAACCCAACGACTTACTTAGTTTGTTGGGTTTCGCTGCGCTCAACCCAACCTACGTCTGTACCGACTTCCGGTCTCCGCCCATGGCCCCTGCCATGGGCGGGTTCCGATCGACTCCTTTACGCCGCCGCTGCTGCCGCCGCCAGTTCCGCCGCGGTCTTGCCGATGATGGACTCGTCCACCTTCTTCATGATGCCGTGCTCCATCAGCAGGTCTTCCAGCTCGTCCATGGTGATCGGGGTCGGGATGGTGCCCTTGCCGCCGTTCTCATGGATTTTCTTGGCGAGCTGCCGGTATTCGTCGGCCTGCTTGGAATCCGGCGCGTACTCGAGCACCGTCATGCGGCGCAGCTCGGCGTGCTGCACCACGTTGTCGCGCGGCACGAAGTGAATCAGCTTGGTGTTCAGCTTCTTCGCCAGCGATTCCGCCAGTTCCAGCTCCTTGTCGGTCTGGCGCTCGTTGCACACCAGGCCGCCGAGGCGCACGCCGCCGGAGTTGGCGTATTTCAGAATGCCCTTGGAGATGTTGTTGGCCGCGTACATGGCCATCATCTCGCCGGACATCACGATGTAGATTTCCTGCGCCTTGTTCTCGCGGATCGGCATGGCGAAACCGCCGCACACCACGTCGCCCAGCACGTCGTAGGAGACATAGTCGGCGCCGTCGTACGCGCCCTCTTCTTCCAGGAAGTTGATGGACGTGATCACGCCGCGACCGGCGCAACCGACGCCCGGCTCGGGACCGCCCGACTCGACGCAGCGGATGTCTTTGTAGCCAATCTTCATCACGTCATCCAGCTCCAGATCCTCGACGCTGCCGGCTTCGGCCGCCAGGCTGAGAATGGTGTCCTGCGCCTTGGCGTGCAGGATGAGGCGGGTGGAGTCGGCCTTGGGATCGCAGCCGACGATGAGAATTTTCTGGCCCATGTCGGCCAGCGCCGCCAGGGTGTTTTGCGAGGTGGTGGACTTGCCGATGCCGCCCTTGCCGTAGAACGCGATTTGTCTCAAGCTTGCCATCTGTGTCTCCTTGTACTCATGTCAATAAAATTATGTTCGTTTCCGGCCTTGCGGCCGCCCGCCAGCAAACACGCCACCGGCCTGATGCAATGTTTGCAGCGCTTTCTAGGTCTTCGTATCGGCTGCAAATCCGGCAAAACATTTACTGCGCAATCCGCTCTAAGCAACCCGCGTGCCAGCATTGGCTCCGCCGTCAAATACGCCTTTTTCCGGCGCAAAACCGGGGAAATACAGTTTGTCGCCCGGTTCCCGCCGATGTTGCAAACCCGACAATCCCATCGGCCCTGTAGCAAACGAGACAAGCGACACGGACACTTCCGGCACGGCGAACCCGGGCGTGCGCACGAATCCGGCGGATTTACGGATACCTCGCACCGGCGGCGGCGCGATCCGGCCGGGAACGAATATTGCTTTGCGTGAAGGCACGAATAATGTTTTTCAGGAGCAACTCATGCAGATCGGCGTGGAAACTTCCAAGGCGGTGGACAACAAGCGCGTGTTCGTGGTGGACAGCGACGAGATCACGCGCGCGGCGCTGCAGTTCATGCTGCATGACGAGAACGAAACCCACGAGTTCGCCGATCTCGACGCGGCGCTGCGCAGGGCCGAAGACTGGCGGCCGGACCTCCTGATCCTGAACGCCGCGCTGGTGCTGGGCTCCGCCCCGGACCTGATCGCCGGCCTCAAGACGCGCATCGCCGGGCTCAAGGTGCTGGTCGCCATCGAAGCCGGCGCCACCGACGCCCGCAGCCTGCGCCAGGCCGGCGCCGACGGCGTGGTGCACAAGCCGCTGACCATCGAGAAAACGCGCATGGCGGTGGACGTGGCGCTCGGACGGCGGCGCGCCACCATCGCCATTCAGCCGGTGTGATTCACCATGGCGAGAAGTAATCTTAAAGACCCCCTCTCCCTTGAGGGAGAGGGTGGGGGTGAGGGCGATAAGTCAGAAACGATTCGACGTCTTGCCCCTCACCCTACCCTCACTCAGGAGGAGAAAGGAATTCACGGCGTGCTTCCACAAGTAATCGCTAATCCCCACTACCAGCTGATCGGCGGCGAAAGCGCGGTCCGCCGCCTGGTCGATCGCTTCTATGCGCTGATGGACGAGCTGCCCGAAGCGCGCACCATACGCGCGTTGCATAAAGCCGACCTGTCGCACGCAAAAGAGCGCCTGTTCATGTTCCTCTCGGGCTGGCTCGGCGGCCCGCAACTCTACTCCGAACGTTTCGGTCACCCGCGGCTGCGCCACAAGCACCAGGCCTTCCCCATCGGCGAGGCCGAGCGCGACGCCTGGATGCTGTGCATGACGCGCGCCCTCGACGACGTCGTGCCCGAGGCCGCGCTGCGCGCGCAACTGACGCAATCGTTTTTCAAAACCGCGGATTTCTTGCGCAATCGCTAGGGTACGTTCATGGCCAGAAAAAAACCGACGAGGGAAATTCTAATTTAAGTCTCCCGTTCGCCCTGAGCTTGTCGAAGGGTGAACGGAAAATGCCGTAAATTGGAGGCGATTTCGTCCGTCGGGTGCTCGCAGACAATTTTGGTCTGCGCGACGGCTTGGATCTCCATCTTGGGTTCGTCACCCAGCAAAACGTCACCGCAGATAGGGCCGCTTGGTTCGACGACTCCCGGAATCAAAGTGGGACGTCAATACCCAAATGATCTTTCCTCGCTGAACGAAAAAATGGCTACGGCAACCTTTCGTTCGCCACACGGAGGGAGAAATCGTCACAGTCCCGTTCGAATGTATACGGGCGCGCCAACGAGGACTATCGTTGCGAATGAGACTGAGCGCCACAACGTCATTGCAGCCGCACGGGCACAAAAATATTGCTGACCACGGTTGCCGATACTCACCTACTAAATACATGTGATTGGATAGAACCGCGTCAGGTGGATCCTCCACACGCTGAACGGTGAGAGGTGGTCGAGAGTCGATTGCTAGCCGAAACCACCGCTGAAAGCGCCTTAGCCAATGCATTATTGCGCCGTATGGGCACTCAATTCTGCCCAGTCAAGAAGAGGACTTGTATCTCCCCTACCTACATGTCGCGCCATAACAGGGCATGGGGGTCCATCCGGCTCATGATGCCAGATCCCGTGGGAAAGACTCACTCGCGTGACCGCGAAATCGCTATTTGGGTCAAGTCTATAGGGATGAAGCCGCGCCAATAGCTCATTGACCGCCAGACTTGCGATGAGTGAATTAAGTTGTACAACCGCGGGTCGATCCTCCTGCACCCCCCGAATGTAACCTTCTTCTACCTCTTGCTCATAGCGCGCAGGGTCAGTTCGCCTTAATCCGGCCGCCCGCACCTGTTCAAGCGAGAATACATGTCGGCTGATAAGGCTTGAGCCACCCGGCTTTATGTAATGAACCGAGGCGGCCACTTGGTTAACGCCGCCATGGCCGTCAGCTTCAAGCTTCACCCCCAGATCGATGTACGGCAGCACATAGAACGATGCAAGTTTATTCAAGAGGAACCGACCATCTATGGAATCCATGCAGCCGAATACCACATCGCAGCCTGCGACGGCTTTTACTGTCTCAACGTTGAACAACGAACTCACATGGGTTTCAACATGTGTCCCCAAACCCATTGCTTGTACAGCCCTGGCTGCCACATGAACCTTCGGGCGGCACGACCGTGCATCCTCCATCGTAGCATTGAGTATCCGGTTCAAGTTCTTCTCCTCGACAACGTCGGGATCGACCAAGACTAATGTGCCAACGCAATTGCGAGCTAATTGCTCGATGACCGGGCTTCCCGTCCCTGAGGCCCCTACTACTGCAACACGCAGACGGCGAAGCTGCTCGAACGTCCCCTTTCCGAAGGATTGTGCGATTCGTTCGCCGAACGCCGGAACCGGGTGTTCATTTGAGCGATAGGGATTGAAGCACAGATCGTCGCCGACGATATTCACACTCTCAAGAGGTACAAATTCAGCAGTCTCTGTGACGACACGACCAAACGCGCGCCCGTTATCCATAAGAATGATGCTCGCATGTGGTGCGTTACTCTCGGTCCAGCTGTACAGCGGAGGAAAGAGCCGGGCATCAGACATGTCGTCAATGGAAGAGAACTGATCGTAGCCCCGGTGACCATGAACCTTTACGATAGCCCAGCCGTTACGTGAGGCCTCGTGAATCCATGGCACGAGGAGGTCAGTGGACCAAGTTACCCGATCCGGGGCACGAACGGCACACGCTTCGTATGGAATACGTTCGATACGACGGACAACTAGCCTGTGGCGGCTGCCGCTGTAAGATCGGCCGCAGAGCGCTATTGCGACGGCCTCACAACCGTCCGGTGGGAAGACATGTTGGGCCAAAGCCTCTCGCTGCGCCGATGTCATTGAGAGCGATACTGGAAGCATTTCTAGCCCTTCGCTAGTTCGCGCACGAGCCAGTCAGCAATAAGCTCGAAATGGGTGGACAGGTTATCAAGCCCTGGTCTCCACGGATTTGCCGGTGTGCGATGTCGGCTCCATCGCTGCCAAGATTTTCCGTCGAAGGTGTCGCCACATGTGGCGCCGATCGGCCGACCATCCGCGCGAACAAGTGGCGGGCTAAAATAGGCCATGTCAATTTGCGTGTCGGGATAGCCAGCGTCGACCCTTACGTTCACTGCCACTTCGCTAACATTGTATCCCGGGGGAACGGGGAAGCCGTAGACCACGACGCGCAGGATGCCGCCTTCGTTCACCAGCTCATAGGGCTTCCCCCGACCTTCCAGCCACTCAAGGTCTTCCTGAGGAAGGTTGAACTGCCGTCTCACCGACAGCCCTCGGTCTGGTCCAAGGGCAGGGTGACGAACTTTTCAACCCCGGGCGAACGAAGGTCGACCTTCTCGTCCAGCCCAATGCGTTGCGGTTGGCCGCCCCGTACCTTCAGATACAGGCCGAACTGCTCAGGCGGATTCTTACCGGCTAGAACGAGCAAATCCCGGCCCGTAGGCGTTGGATTGGCCACGTCAAAATGCGACTTATCGATTTGGATGCGGTACGACTGAGGCCGAGTACTGGCATCAGACGACTCGCCTGAAAACGTCATACGGATACCCTCGGTCATGGAACAACTCCTTGTGAAAAATTAGCTTTCACATAACAATGCGGTTGAAAGGTCGCTTCACCGACAGCCACCTTCAAAAAATATTGGCCAAAACATGTCCGGAAAGGTGGTCGCCAACCGCATGTATAAGATATGAGCTTGACCGTGCAGCGCTCTACGCCCCATGGCAAATCCAGAAGGCAAATCGAAGAGGCCCTTACTGGCCTGTCGAATGCCGACTTGCTTCGGCTGAAACGCATAGCACAGCTGCGCACATATGGTCTGCCTGAGATGAATTGGGAGGACTTGTTACAGGAGGCCATAGCACGAGCCCTGGCCGGCTCTCGAGTGTGGCCTTCCGAAGTACCGTTTCTCGCTTTCTTGGTACAAACGATGCGAAGCATTGCCAATGAAGCTTGGCTAAGTGCCAGACGTGCCGACGTTGCCCTGGAATCCGACTTTGAGTCGGGTAAAACCAGTTCGGACGCGCGCGAATTTCGGCTAGAAGAGGTGGCCACGAACGAGGTAGATCCTGAACGGGAAGCGATGGCTAGTGATGCGTTGCGGTGGATCGAAGCCTTCTTTGCCGAAGATTCCGACGCCACCGCGGTTTTGGCAGGCTTGGCTCAGGGCCTATCTCCGCAGGAAACCCAGATCCAAAGCGGAATGACGCCCTCACGCTACGAAGCGGCTCAGAAACGCATTCGTCGAAAACTTACCAAAGGTTTTGGCTCAAGGACCATATTATGACTCGCTCAATGATCGCAAAATGGAATTCTGTGGTGACAGCATTGGAGGGCCTGATTCTTGCTGCTCCGGATTCCGACTTAACCCAAGATCGTGTAGTACTCGCTGAGGCGCGAGATGTTCGCAAGCTTATCGACCCCAAGACGAAGGAGACGAGGTCCAAGGCATTGACCGTACGGGCCGACCTAGCCGGGCGGCTCGCCTTATTGCGTGAACTGGCCATGACCCGCCCGGAACTCAAGCCGCGACTCGGACTTGTTTTTGGTGCCAAAGGCAAGGCATCAGCAGACAAGGTGAACGATCTGATCGAGGAATTGATTCGGTCGGGAATCCTAAAGAAAGATAAACGTTGAGACGACAGAATTAACAGTCAAGGAGCGCAAGCGAATGACGTCCGAAGTGGTAGTTATGAACCGTCTCGGAATTGCCCTTGCCAGCGACAGTGCAGCAACTGTCTACATTGGGGGCCGCTCTAAGATATACCACGCCGACAAGCTTTTTATGCTTTCGCATATCCATCCGGTCGGCGTAATGGTTTACAACAATTCGTCGCTTTTGGGCGTGCCTTGGGAAACGATTCTGAAAATGTTTCGCAAAGAGCTTGGGGCGAGCAGCTTGCCGACCCTAGAGGAATACGGGGATAGGCTTATTGCTTACCTCAACACATCGAAACGTTTGTTCCCACAAGAGGTTCAAGATGAATACTATTTGAATTTGGTGGAGACCCTGTACCGAGGGATCGATAATCGGATCGAGCAGGAAGTGTTGCGCTCCGTAGGAGGGAAAAAGGATGACGGCAAACAGCACAGGCAACTAGCGGTTGAAGTAATTAAGCGGAGTCTCGAGGAATGGCGTAAAAAGGAGGACGTTACCTGTTTCGATCCGAAGATCGGCGTGGAGTTGGCGACGCGCAAATCAGGCGAGATAACCTATATTCGCAAGATATTGGACCGGTGGCGGCTCGATGCGCCGGAAGCGCAGGCATTACACGAACTAGCAGGTCTAGTCGTCTCTAAAGACTACATCTTACCAGAATCGCTAACCGGTCTTGTGATTGCTGGCTTTGGTGAGGAAGAACACTTACCAGTCATGCAATCCTACGAACTGGGAGAGATATTTTCGGGGCACCTCAAGTACAGGAAGAAGGAAGCTAAGAAAATTGATTCAAAGACGGCATCAGTCGTTGTACCATTTGCTGAGTGCGATATGGTGAGCACCTTTTTGGATGGTATCAGCCCTATCTTTAAATGGAAACTGATCGAGGACGTTACAAAGTTTATGCTGGAGCTCCCCGACGCGGTGATTGATGGGATTTCCGGAATATCACGCACACGGAAGGAGGCGCTAAAACAGAAGATCCTGCCGGAGAGCATCAATACTCTGAATGCTTGGCTGGAAGACCTCGAAAGCCACCGCTTAGATCATCATCTTGAGCCAATTCTGCAATCCATCGCTTTTCTGCCAAAAAATGAATTGGCTCATGTAGCTGCTTCGCTCGTAAACTTAAACTCATTTCAGAAGCGAATGTCCATTCGCGAGGATGAAACAGTCGGCGGCCCTATCGATGTCGCTGTCATCTCAAAAGGAGACGGCTTTGTCTGGATAGAACGAAAGCATTACTTTAGGCCAGAATTGAACCGCCATTTCTTCAAGAATTACGGTGTTCAACCCATTACTGAAGCGACAGAACAAAATGACGAAGAAGCAAAGCCAAACCTCGAAAACGACGCTGAAAACTGAGACCCCAGCTGAAAAGGCGGCCAGAGAATTCCTGGACGAAATACTCCAGCGAGATCCGCGGCTGAAGGCTGCACGTGACTCGGTGAAGAAGTCGCTGGACAACGGCTCGAGCGTTGTTGAGCAGTCTTTAAAGACCTTTCGTCAGCGTTTAAAGGATTAGGCTCTGGCGGTCGAAGGCCGTTCTGATCTGACCGCTATGGAGTCGGAAGCAGACATATATGCCACGTCCGACAGGTTTGGTTACCGTTGCGGCCCGCGTCTAACGCGGGGCTATCCCGATAGAGATAACTCTAACAGGGTCGCTGGAAATCCCCGTGCATCCATGAAAAACTGCGCCCGCACTGACATGCAGCGCGGCTGCAAAAAACAATACGTTAACCAAGCCCCGGCCCGAACAGGCCCCAGCGGAGATTCACCGGTCAAAACCCAATGAACCATACCTTCGATTTGTCCTGCATCGCCGACCTGCGTGAGAAACTCAACCAGCACCCCGTTTACCGTTCCGTGCGCGGCATGGAGGATGCACGGAACTTCATGGCGCACCACGTCTATTCGGTGTGGGACTTCATGTCGCTGCTCAAATATCTGCAACAGGCCATCGCTCCGGCCGGCGCCCCCTGGGCTCCGCTCGGCAGCCCGGCGGCGCGCCGCTTCATCAACGAGATCGTGCTGGAAGAGGAATCCGACGAAGGTCTGCCGGACGCGGACGGCAACAAGACCTACGCGAGTCATTTCGAGCTTTACTGCCAGGCCATGAACGAAGTCGGCGCGGACCCCGCCGAGCCGCTGGCGTTCGTGGAAATGGCGCGTACCCAGGGCGTCGACGCCGCGCTGGCCGCGGGGATCGCGCCGGCGCCGGCGCAGCGGTTCATGCGTTCCACCTTCGGCTTCATCGCCACCGGCAAGGCGCACGTCGTGGCCGCCGCCTTCGCCCTCGGGCGCGAGCAGATTATTCCGGGCATGTTCCGCGCCTTGCTCAAGGAAATGCAGATCGGCGAAACCGAAGCGCCGGCGTTACATTATTATCTGGAACGTCACATCCACCTCGACGAGGATCACCACGGCCCGCTGTCGCTGCTCATGCTCAACGAGCTGTGCGCCGGCGATGAGATCAAGCTCAAGGAGGCGGAACACGCGGCGCAGCGCGCGATCGAAGCGCGCATTGAATTCTGGGATGGTGTGCAGCAGGCGATTCAGCGGCGCGAGCGCGCTTGCGTGAACGCTTGAAGAATCTCGGATCAAGTCCGTTCGTGGTGAGCCTGTCGAACCACGAACGGACGAGCCCCCAATTTACGGCATTTCCCGTTCACCCTTCGACAAGCTCAGGGCGAACGGGAGACTTAATCAGAGCCTCCCTGGCATATATTCGTAGGGTGAGGCGGGTTTTAACGAACACACTTAACGTGTGTTCGTGCCGCCGAACGGGTGCAACGGGTTTTGTTGCACCCCGGGCTGGAAGCATAGCCCACCAACACGGCTTCGATATCTGACCGATGGTGGGCGGTGCCCACCCTACATATTTTTAGCAGGCGTAGCCCGGATGGAGTGAAACGGAATCCGGGTTTCGTTGCGCGTGGACTGCCCCGCATTCTGCTGCGCTCCATGCGGGCTACATGTTGAGACTCCTGAGCGCGCTCAGCGACATTCGAATCGCGTTTAAGCCGCCCGATCGCGCACAGACTTCTGCGTTTGCAGCGACAAGCGAAGACCGGTGGCTTTGAGCACGGCAAGAAGCGTCGAGAGCCGCGGGTTGCCCGTAGGCGATAGCGTGCGATAGAGGCTCTCACGACGTACACCGGCGACCTGAGCGATGCGCGCCATGCCGCGCGCCTCGACGACATTACGCAGCGCCGTGAGGAACACCCGCGGATCGTCGTCTTCCATTGCAGCGAGCAGATACGCGCGCGCAAGCTTGGGGTCGGCGCGCAGGTCCTCAATGACCCGCTCTCGATGAGATACCGTTCCTTTGAGCTTTTTCATTTCTGTCTACTCCTGAACTCTTTCCAATGCTCCACGGCTCGCTCGATGTCCGCCTGTTGCGTACGCTTGTCTCCTCCGCAGAGAAGCAGGAGGATTGTCTTGCCGGCCTGACCGTAATAAATCCGGTAACCCGGACCGTGATCGATCTTCAGTTCCCACACGCCACTCCGGAGCGGGCGACACTGACCGAAGTTTCCGTTTTCGAGCCGGTCCAGGCGGGCGAGAACATGCGCATACGCCTGCCGGTCCCGCAAACGATGTAACCACTCGGTGAGCGGCTCTCGCCCATCCTTTCCCTGGTAGCGCAGCAGCTCGAACATGTTGAGCAAGTATGTGACTTAAAGATCACAACGTCAAGGCAGTCCAGCGTACAGACTCCGCACCAACTACGGACAGGCCGGAATCCGGAAATTTGCAGTGACTGCCGAATCATAGACATCGGCAAATTGAGGCCTACACAAATACAGTTCGTAGGGTGGGCATAGCCCACCAACACGACTTCGCTGGCTGTCCGACGGTGGGCGGTGCCCACCCTACATATTTTTAGAGATTCCGGAATCAGACGCCTTGCACGCCTGAACTCAGGATATCTTGCGCGCTACCCCGATCAACCCTACGGAAGAATCTTTCCGGCGCCGGCTCCACGCGCTGGTTTCCGCCGCGCAGGCGTGGCATTGCAGATCGTTTTGCACGAACCAGTGAACCGTGCGGGTCTTCTTGTCCCAGTTGGAAATCTCTTCGGTGATGTCGGCCCCGCAGGGGCAGAGGATTTTAATCGGCATGGATGAATTCCTCGTTGTCGTCATGCCATGGCGGCGCGGATCGCCGCTCTGTCGGCCGTGACGGCCGACACGAAATCCCGCAGCGGCATGTCCAGGCGCTGGATGTTTTGTTCCGCGAGAAACCGCGCCTCGTTGCGCGTTAACTCGCCCGGCAACACCGCCCAGTGCCGGTCCGACGAGCGCTTCATGATCTGACGCGCGAAGGTCCGTTCCAGTTGGTTGCGGAAGCGGCAGCCGAGAAACAGGAAGTGCCGCCCGCCGCGCCGCCGCTGCACCATCGCCGGGATCGGCGTCTGGATGTCGATCTCGGTGAGCACTTCCACGTAGTCGGAATCCGACACCAGATAATTCTTCGCCGGCGACACCGAGCCCACGGGCCGGTACAAGACCGTGGACCAGTGTTGTGCGTCCGCTTCCGTCACGAGCGCGCCGTCGGCCTGAAAATACTGCACCCAGTTTCCGAAATGCTCCGCCTGGCTCACGCCCTGCACCTGGCCCCAACTGTCGCGCTCGGCGAGCGCGGTTTGCATGGCGTTGTCGTACCACACGTCCACCACCAGCGGCAGCTCGGGCAGATCGGCGAGATAACGGTGCAGCGCGGTGGGCGCGACGTCGGCCTGAAACGCCTCCGACATCAGCTGGGTCACAGTCTTGCGATGCTTGAAGTTCTCGATGAACTGCGCCGCCGCGGTCAGGTTCTTGCGGATCTTGTGCGGCACGCTGGCCTTGGCGACGAGTTTTTCCACCAGCGCCTCGGGCGAGACCGGCACCGGACAGGCCGGCATGAGATCGAGCAGGCCCGGCCCCAGATAGGGAACGATCCTCCCCTCTTCCAGTTCGCGCTTGATGTCGCTCAGGACCGCGGCACTCATGACGGCGTCGGCGCCGTGGCGCCCGTCTTTAAAGCGTCCAGGCGTTCGCGCGCGAGACGGAACAGCCCGCGCCCGCCGGACAGCGCCTGGTAGCAATCGAAGGTATTGCGGTTCAGGTAATTGAACCACTCCTGTGCGCTGGCGTTGGCGGGGCGTTCGCTGATTTCGGTCACCGTCCCGTTCGGCGCGAAGCGCACGTGGATCATGATCTGGTTGTTTTCCATGGTAAGTTTTCCTTCAGACATTCAATAGTTCGACGGTGATGTTGTCAGTGCCGAGTTTGGCTTGGCAGGCCAAGCGGGAGCCGGAACCGACCCCGACGATGGTGTCCAGTTTTTCGTTTTCGAGGCGCTGAATTTTGCTCAAGCCTTTACGGCCTTCATGGACAAAAATGTGGCACGAACCGCACTCGGCCTTGCCATCGCATTTGTGCGCGATAGCTTCGCCCGCGGCCAGCAGTGCTTGCAGAATACTGATACCCTCGGCCGCTTCCACGGTTTTGCCGGTGGCCTTAATAGTCAAAATTGGCATTGCGTTACTCCTTCTGTAGATTTACAAATAATCTTTAGTAAATAGCCGAGCCCGCACCCACGTTAAGCGAAGCGTCTTTGGCGGTCTTGACGATGAAGCCCACCTGGTCTTCACTCAGGTGCCCATGGAACGGCAGCGCGATCGCCCGATCCGCCACTTTTTCCGTGACGAAAAAATTTCCCTTGCGATAGCCCTGTCCGGTGTAAAAAGCCTGCAAGTGCAGCGGCTGGCAATACGCCGCGCTCTCGATGTGCTCGGTCTGAAGATCGGCCACAATGGCGTCGCGGCTGCTCTTGGAAAAACGCGTGCCCAGATGCACCAGATACAGGAACCAATGCACCAGCGTCACATCCGGCGCGATGTAGGGGGGTTTGATGCCTTCGAACGATTTGATGCGGTCGTAATACACGGCCTCGACCTGCTTGCGGCGCGCCAGGATGGCGTCGATGCGTTGCAATTGGGTCAGCCCGAGCGCCGCCGTCAGTTCGCTGATGCCCGCTTGATAGGGAACGCTGGCGCCGACCACCACCGAGAAACGTTCGTCGAACCGGCGGTTGCGCAGTTGACGGATATG
Organism: Candidatus Muproteobacteria bacterium; assembly: GCA_027449605.1. GTDB lineage: Bacteria > Pseudomonadota > Gammaproteobacteria > Acidiferrobacterales > Sulfurifustaceae > Sulfuricaulis. Next base: position 27,595 of record DAIDLH010000019.1, read on the forward strand.
CCGCGCAAGATCCGCATCGTCGGTCACCACCATGCCGCCCTCGCCGCACACCAGCACGCCCGGCTGGGAGAAATCGAACACCGCGCAGTCGCCGAAACTGCCCACCGGCTTGTCTCGATAAGTGGAGCCGACAGCTTCGGTGGAATCTTCGATCAAACTCACGCCATGCCGCGTCGCGATTTCCCGCAATGCTGCCCACGGCGCGGGGTGGCCATTGGTGTTGCCGCCGAGAATGGCGCGCGTCAGCGGCGTGATCCTGGCTTCGGCTTTGTCCGGCGCGAGTGTCCCCGCCCAGTAGTCGATGTCGGCGAACACCGGTTTGGCGCCGGCCAGCGCGATGGCGTGCGCGATCTGACGCCAGGAATAAGGTGAAGCGATCACCTCGTCGCCGGGACCGATGTCCATCGCTTTCAGCACCAGCAACAAGCCCAGCGTGCCGCTGCCTACCGCAACGGCATGCTCGCGTCCCGCGTATGCCGCGAATGCCGATTCGAACGCCGCCACCATCGGCCCCTGGCTCAGGCGCGGCGAGGTGAGCACGTCGCTCACCGCCGCCAATTCAGCCTGGCTGATGTCCGGATCGGAGAGAAGAACCCGGCCTTTGCTCATGGTGATCCTTCAGTTCCGTCCCGCGACCACGACACCGGTCGCGCGTACCGGGTCGGGGGTGATCTGCCAGCAGTGATCGCGGCCGTCCACGAGGTAAAGATCGAACGTCGGGTAGCGGCGGAACGGCGCCTGCCCGCTCATGTCCGAGGCGTCACAACGCGTGAGCGACAGCCCCGGAAAACGGCGGCGAAACTCCGCGACACCCTGGTCCGCCGCCAGCAGCGTCTCAATCCCGGACAGATCCTGTTCGCTGATCGCCATGGCCGGTCAGTCGCTCAACCGCCGCGCCTCGACCGTGATCGGCAGCCGGGTTTCCGCCGCCATCGACGGCAGCTCAAGCTGCCAGCCGTTGGCCAGCGTCACGCGCCCGCCCCACATTTCAGGCTTTTCCATGGACACGATCGGTTCTTCCAGGTCTTTCTTGGCGACATAGGCCGACAGCACTCCGGCGGCATCTTTGCGAATCATGACTTTCATCCAATATCCCCACAAAATTAAAAAACGTTCACGTCACGCGGCGACGGCCGTCAGGCCATCGACGATTCCCGGCAACAGCTCCAGCACGCGCCCGATTTCCGCGTCCGTGGTGTAGCGGCTCAAAGAGAAACGGACCGAGGCGCGCGCCGCGCGCCGGTCGAGGCCCATGGCCGTCAGCACGTGCGACGGCTCGCTGCCGCCGGCGGTGCAGGCGGCGCCGAGGGCGGCGCAGATGCCGGCACGGTCGAGCCGATCCAAAATGATTTCCGCTTCCATGTCGCCGAAACGGATGTTGCTGGTGTTGGCCACGCGCGCGGCGCCGGCGCCATTGACGCGGGCGAACGGAATGCGTTCGACGACGCCCCGCTCCAGGCGGTCGCGCAGCGCGCGCATGCGCGCCGTGTCCGCCTCCATGGCTTCGAGCGCGAGCGCGGCGGCCACGCCCAGGCCGACGATGCCCGGCACGTTCTCGGTGCCGCCGCGCCGGGCGCGCTCCTGGTGACCGAACAGCAACGGCGGCAGCTTCACGCCCTTGCGCACGAACAGCGCACCCACGCCCTTGGGAGCGTGCAGCTTGTGTCCGGAGAGTGACAGGAAATCCACCGGCACTTGCTTCAGATCGATGTCGATCTTCCCGACCGCCTGCACGGCGTCGAGATGCAGCAGCACATTCTGCTCGCGCGCGATGCACGCGACGGCTTCGACCGGAAACAGCACCCCGGTTTCGTTGTTCGCCCAAAGGAGCGAGATCAGCGCCGTGTCGGGCGCAATCGCCGCCTCGATCGCTGCCGGGTCGAGGCGTCCCTCGGCATCGACCGGCAACAGCGTGACCCGTACGCCGTGCGACTCCAGATGACGCAGCAGCTGGAGCGTGGACGGATGCTCCACGGCGCTCGTCACCACATGACGCTTGTCCGGATTCAGCGCCAGCGCGCCGAGGATGGCGAGATGGTTGCCCTCGGTGCCGCCGCTGGTGAACACGATCTCCGCCGGTGCCGCGCCGAGCAGGCCGGCGGTCAGGGCGCGCGCCTCGTTGACCAATTGTTTGGCGCGTTCGCCGGCGCGATGCTTGCTGGAGGGATTGCCATGGTTGTCCCGCAGACAGGCGAGCATGGCGTCCAGACACTCCGGCGCGACCGGCGTGGTGGCGTTGTTGTCGAGATAGATCGAGTCGCTCATTTCCAGAAGATCCGCTCCGGGTCGGTGTTCAGCCGCTCCAACAGCTGGCTGAGCCGGTCGTAGGTGTCGTACAACTTCCATTGCCGCGTGGCGTGATCCCGGCGGTAGAGCTGCCAGGCGTGGCGTCCCGGCACATACTGCAGGAGCGCGATATCCACGATGCCGCCGGTTGGATCTATATTGCGCGAACAACACGCGCTTTCGATGCGGTAACCACCGGTCACCGCCCGCACGCTCGGCGACACGTAGCGGTAACGCTCGCGGCACGCGAGCGCCCGCTCGATGCGCTTGCGGTCCACGTCGTTCGGGTGCGGCGCGACATCCGCAGGGCTGACCGGAATCCGGTTCGGTTGCGCGCTCATGTCAGGGCCCGGCCTGTGGCGGGGCGATTTCCTCTTCCAGACAGCCGACCACGAGGCCGTCAGGGAACTCGACCAGATAAACCGGCGTATCGGATTCAACATGACTGCCCACCTGTACGATTTCACCCGCAATCCCCTGTTGCACCAGCAGCGTCTCGGCCTCGCACTCCGGATAACTGCCGTCGTTGTACAAATCCACCAGAGCCAGCACCTTCTGGCCCCATCGGTATTTCGGCGCGCGCGCCTCGATCATGCCGGCCCCCCGGCGTCGCCCGCGTTTGCATCCTGCGCCTTGATCGGTTCCGCCGATTCCAGCTCGCGACCCTTCATGCCGACGCGGTAGCCGTGCGCCACGAAGTCCACGCCGTAGATGTAGAACTGCTGCAGGAAAGTGCCGATGCTGGTGACGTAACCCTCGTCGCCTTTCTTGACGAGGATTTCGCCGATTTCCTTGCCGGGAAAGGTGCCGTCGTTGCGCACGGTCTTGCGCGAGCGCACCTTGTGCCCATAGTCGAAACGCGGCGGCCCGTTGAGTTCCACCACATGACTGTCACGGCTGATGTCACCCATGGCCTGTTCCTCACACGACGCGTACGGTATCGCCGTCGCCACCAGCCGGCGTCGGCCCGCCGTGCCGCCGCGTGACGGCGCACTCGCGCACCAGCGGATCGGGATCGTCACTCATCTCGGCGAGATGCTGCGCGTCGATCCGGCTTGCCACCTCGTAGCGCACCTGCCAGTCGGGATCCTTGCGCATCCACACCAGGCCGTCAGGCGGCAGGCGCCGGGCGATTTCCAGCCGCACCCGCGCGTCCGCGTCCGCCGCCATCGGCATGTGCCAGTCGGCGCCGATGCGGACGGCGACCGCGCGCCGCACTTCCGGGTCGGAATCGCGCATCATCATCGGCAGCATGGCCGGCGCGATGCGCCGCGCGACGACTTGGCGCACGTAGTAGTCGGAATCCTCCATCATCATGATCAGGTCCTGGCCGTCGAGGCGCATGGCCACGCGGATGCGCACCTCGCGGTCCGGGTCCTCGCGCAGCCGCAGCAGATATCGCGCCGGCAGGCGGTGCGCGGCGCTCCAGCGCACGGTCGCCTCCGGATCGTTCAGGAGCCGCGGCAGATGGAACACGTCGGCATGCTTGGCAGCCACGGCGCGCGCCTCGAAATAGGGATGGTCGAGATAATCGTTGGCGAGCGTCGGGTTCCACGCGAAGAAGCGGTCGATGCGCCGCGCGTAGCGGTCGTTCACGCAGGCATGCCGCGGGCGGCAGCCCCCGGCCGCGAGGCGGTCGCGATGCGCGCACGCTTCGCAGTCGATCGCATCGCCGTGCCAGTCCAGGGTCTCGTCGATGTCAGTCGTCATCGTCCAGTCCCATGCGTTCGAGCACGCGCAGCAAGGTGGTGCCGCCGAGCTTGTCGCTCGGATCCAGCTCCAGCATCTTGGCCAGCGCGGCGTGGCCCTCGTCCAGGTTGCCGAGACGCATCTGCAAGTAACCGTAGGCCTTGAGGGTGAAGAGATAGAAGCGCGGCAGCACCGCCTCGTAGCTGCCGAAGGCCGCATCGCCCGGGCGCACCCGGCGCCAGTCGGCGGCCAGTCCGTTATCGCGGGCGGACTTCTCCAGGCAGACTTCCGCGATCTGCAACGCCCGGCTCAACTGCCCCTTGTAGAAGTAGTATCGGTACAGGCCGATATAAACGCCGATATGATCGGGCGCGAGCACCCGCGCCTGACGCAGATGCGCCTCGGCGACGCTGTCCTCGTGGTAATTCAAGCCGGCCAGACACAGATGCCGTTCGGCTTCCTGCGGCAGGCCGCCGCCCAGACAGGCGCGCTCCAGCGTGTCGGCCTCGGCGGCGGAAAGCAGTCGTCTGTTCCCCGACATAACCGCCTGTGTGTCTGCTGCTGACGCGGTACATGAGAACATAGGCGCCCCTTGTGAAATGCGATTTATGCCACCGTCGGATTCTTGGCGCGCGCGACACTCGACAGCGCGACCGTCGCGACCCCCGTGCCCGTGCCCGCGCTGCTGCTGCAAGCGCACGGCGCCGCGTTCGGATTGATGAACGACAGACCGCTGTTCATCGGCGTGTCCACGAAATCCATGGTGACGCCGTCCAGCAACAGCCGGCTCTCGGCCGACAGGAAGATTTTCATGCCGTTGTGTTCCAGCACGCTGTCGCCAGCGCGCGGCGCCGCCTCCACGGTGAACTCCGCGGCCAGTCCCGAGCAGCCGCCGGCGGTCACCGTCAGGCGGAAGCCGTCGTTGCCGCTGCCGTTGAAGCGGATCATGCGGCGGATGAATTTTTCCGCCGCGGGTGTGATGGTGACGTTCATGCCGCTCTCCTAGACCGCCGCCTGATAGCGCGGCACGCTGTTGTCGATCACGCAGGTGTTCTCCACCGGGCAGACCGCCACGCACTGCGGATCGTCGAAGTAGCCGATGCACTCGGTGCACTTCTCCGGCTTGATGATGAAGGTGCCGTCCTTCTCGCGGATCGCGTTGTTGGGACATTCCGGTTCGCAGGCGGCGCAGGCCGTGCATTGCGAGTTGATGATTTTGTATGCCATCGTGTATCTCCTGAATATAAAAGTTGTAAATTGCGTTTCCCGGTTCCGGTCGTTTACGCCGCGATATACGCGCCCTGACGAATATCCGCGTCGCCCCGGGCGACATGAACGATTTCGCCGGACTTGACCTTCGCCAGATATTCCTTGAAATAGCGCACCGCCGACTGCTCGATAAATTCGTGGGCGTATTGGTCCACCGGATCGATGCCTGCCGCCTTGAGGCTGTCTTTCGGACAGCCGCCGATCTTGGCCACGAACACCGCCACGCAATCATTGATGGCGCGAATCACGGTCGGCAGCGTGTCCTCCTCGCCGTAGCCGCCCTGGCAGTACAGGTCCACGCGCCGATGGCCGACGAACTTGGAGCCCGCGGTGCCGACCTCGTAAATCTGGAATTCCTGGGCATGACCGAAGTGCTCGTTGATGCGGCCATGACCCTTGGTGGCGACGGCGATCAGGACCTTGATGTCGCTGAATTCCGACATCAGGTCGGCCAGCTCGGCCTCCTTGGCGGCCACCGTGGCCTGCCGTTCCTGTTCCACCTGCTGCTGATAGGCTTTGCGGCCCTCGGCGTCGTATTGCACGTCCATCTGCATGATTTTTTCGGTGGTGAATTCGGCCGAACGGTCCTCGCCCAGCAGCCCAACCGCGTCGGCGCGGCATTGGCGGCAGTGGCGCATCATGTTCATCTCGCCTTCGCAACTGTCCTGCAACGCCTTCAGTTCCTGGGCGCTCGGACCGCGCTGTCCGTTCAGGCCGAACACCGTGCCGTGTTCCGGTGCGGAAATGAGCGGCATGATGTTGTGCAGGAACGCGCCGCGCGACTTGACCGCCTTGTTCACCTCGACCAGGTGCCGGTCGTTGATGCCGGGAATCATGACCGAGTTGACCTTGCACAGGATGCCGGCGGCGGTCAGCATTTCCAGTCCTTCCAGTTGCCGTTCGGTGAGTATCCTGGCGGCGTCCTTGCCCGTGACGCGCTTGTGCTTCCAGAAAATCCACGGGTAAATGTGCTGCCCCACTTCCGGGTCGATCATGTTGATGGTGATGGTGACGTGATCGACGTTAAAGGATTTGATGGTGTCCACGTGATCCGGCAGTGCCAACCCGTTGGTGGAAAGACACAGCTTGATATCGGGCGCGGCCTTCGCGATCAGTTCGAAGGTCTTGAAGGTTTTTTGCGGGTTCGCGAGCGGATCGCCGGGACCGGCGATGCCGAGCACCGTCATCTGCGGGATCGTCGAGGCCACCGCCAGCACCTTCTTCGCCGCCTGCTCCGGCGTGAGCTTCTCGCTCACCACGCCCGGGCGCGACTCGTTGGCGCAATCGTACTTGCGGTTACAGTAATTGCACTGGATGTTGCACGCCGGCGCCACCGCCACGTGCATGCGCGCGTAATGGTGGTGCGCCTCCTCGCTGTAGCACGGATGGTTCTTGACCTTTTCCCAGATCTCCGGCGCCAGATCGCCCTGGCCGGCGGAAGAACCGCAACTGGCTTTGCCGCCCGCGCCGGACGTGCCGCAGCCCTTGTGCTCCGCGACCTTCTGCATCAACTGCTCCAACGGCAGGTTTTTCTGCGCGCCGGCATTGCTCGATTCGCTCGTCGGTTCCATGTCTCGCTCCTGTTCTTCCGCGGCGCGCCGACGCGCACACGGGCTCATCGAAATTGTCTGTCAAACGCTGCTCAGCAATCGCCGTGCCAACGGCGCGCGATGCGGTTAGTCCTGTAAATAACGGCGTTATCGGACGGAGCGACGCTGTTGCAATACTTACATCGCGGGGCCGCGTGTCGTGTTTGTCGCAAAGGCGACAACGAAGCGTGGAAACGATGAACTGCGGTTGAATTCAAGGGGCCTTTAAAAATTGCTTTTCATGTAGGGTGCGCCCTGCGCACCGATCGACATACCTTCTCCCCTTGCAGAAGTACTTGTGTAGCCCGGATGGAGCGTAGCGAAATCCGGGAGATCGTTTGATTGAATCGCCTTCAGCGATGGTAAACGGATAATTGCAGGTGAGCCGCTCGACAAAATTAAAAACCGCCCATCAGGCGGCTTTTAATTCCATCCGGCGGGTTACGGCGCGCCCCTCACCCCTTGCCCTCTCCCGCTCGCGCGGGAGAGGGGGAGTTGGCGATACGGCGATTATTTTATTGGCGCGTAACCCGCCCTACATGAGATTAATTGGTGCGCGTCCGTCACGCGGCGGTGGAGACGGATTTACAGCCGCTTGAGCGGGACGTTGTACTTCTTGAGCGCGTAACCGATCTGGCGCGGCGACAGGTTCAGCAGGCGCGCCGCCTTGGCCTGCACCCAGCCGCACTGCTCCATGGCCCGGACCAGACGTTCGCGCTCCGAGCCCGGCGGCGCGCCCGCCTCCGCGGACTCCTGCGGCGGTACACCCGACTCCGGAGATGAACCGGAAGCAGGCACGATGGGAATAGTGCGGGTCGCGCCGTGGACGTGCAGCGCCATCGAAAGACACTTGCCCTGCTGACACGGCAGGTCCAGGTCCCGGATCTCGTTTCCGCGCGTCATGGTCGCGGTGCGCTCGATGCAATTTTCCAGCTCGCGCACGTTGCCCGGCCAGTTGCAGTCGAGCAGGATTTGCAGCGCCGGAGGCGCGACCGTCAGCTGGCGCTGGTTGTCCTTGATGAACTTTTGCAGGAAGTAATCCACCAGCAACGGAATGTCCTGGCGCCGTTCCCGCAGCGGCGGGAGGAAAATGCTGACGACGTTGATGCGGTAGTACAGGTCTTCGCGGAAGCGCCCACCGGTCACGGCTTCCTCAAGGTTGCGATTGGTGGCGAAGATCAGCCGCACGTCGACCTGGATCGGCTTGTTGCCGCCGACGCGCTCGAACTCGCGCTCCTGCAAGACGCGCAGCAGCTTGGTCTGGAACGCCGGCGAGATCTCGCCGATCTCGTCCAGAAACAGCGTCCCGCCGTGGGCCAGCTCGAAACGCCCCTTGCGCTCCTGGGTGGCGCCGGTGAACGCGCCCTTCTCGTGACCGAACAGCTCCGATTCCAGCAGTGTTTCCGTGAGCGCGGCGCAGTTGACGCGAATGAACGGCGCGTCCTTGCGCGGGCTCAGGCTGTGAATGGCGCGCGCGATGACTTCCTTGCCGGTGCCGCTCTCGCCGCGCAGCAACACGGTGGAACGCCCGGGCGCGGCCTGGTGAACCTCGGCGAACACCAGTTGCATGCGCTGGCTGCGGCCGATCACGTTTTCCAAGCTGTACTTTCCCGGCGCCGCGCCCTGCAGCGCCTTCTGCAAACTGTGCTTCTCCTGCATGAGCCGATCGCGCTCGGCGGTCACGCTGCGATGCAGCTTCACCGTCTGACCGATCAGGTTCGCCACCATCTTCAGAATCTGCACGTCGCGCTCGAACTTGGCGGGGCGGCGATTGACTTCACGCTCGCGATCGATGCTCAACACGCCGAGCACCTCGCGTCCGGCCTTGATCGGAACGCCGAGAAACGCGATCACCTGGCCTTTCGTCAAATCGCGGGAACCGGTGCGATTGAGAAACAGCGGTTCCTTGGCGATGTCCGGCACGACGATGGGCATGCCGGTCTTCAATATCCGGCCGATGACGCCCTCTCCGGCCTGATATTGACCGCGCCGCACCTGTTCCACGGTCAGGCCGTATGCACCAGTTGTGTGCAGCTCACCCGACTCCTGCACCAAACTGACCATGCTGCGATTCATTTTCAGGTACGACGACAGCACCCCGAGGACGCCCCGGAGGGTCTTCGGCAAATCGAGCGATGAGCCCAATATCTTGCTGATTTCGTAGATGGCAATCAGCTCGGACGTGCCTTCCTTTTCCATAGTTTGCCTGTACCGCCTGATACCGCCGACTGCCGCAAACCCCCGTCGTCGCGCGGTTTCAAACCGCCACAAGGGCAGGAGGAAATTTCTGGTACGGTGTCTGCTTCAACTAACCTCTCAGCAATTTGCATACCACAATTCCCGCCTGATTTACTCAATCATTAAACGCTGTCATGAGCCGCATGAGGACGCGGACTTCACATCGCCGAATTGAAAGAAAGCACATGCACTTCCCGGCTGTTGCGAGAAAATCGTTGCACAAGAACATCGTCAACGCGCAACGCATGCACGATGAAACCGGATGGCGCAAGATGAGTCATCACCGCCGCGCGTTCACTTCCCGAAAAAATACATCCGGTTTGTTTGAAACGCGACAAAACCGACAAAACGTTCCTTCATTCACACACACGGAGAAAACCGTTTTCAGCGAAATCCCGCGGAATCAACCGGCATCAGTGACTGGCATGGGAGTTGCTGAAGGCGAAGAAAGGAAATGATCGTTATGACCGAAAAATTGTCCGCACACTCATCGAGCGCCGAGGCCATGACAAAAAAATATCCGATATATCTCGATTACGCCGCGACCACGCCGGTCGATCCGCGCGTCGTGGAAAAAATGCTGCCTTGCCTGACGGAGCATTTCGGGAATCCGGCGAGCCGCTCGCATGCCCTCGGCTGGACCGCCGAAGAAGCGGTGGAAACGGCGCGCGCGCAGGTCGCGACGCTGGTCAACTGCGATCCGCGCGAGATCGTCTGGACCTCGGGCGCGACCGAGTCGGACAACCTCGCGATCAAGGGTGCGGCGCATTTTTACAAGAGCAAGGGAAAACATCTCGTCACGGTGAAGACCGAACACAAGGCGGTGCTCGACAGCATGCGCGAGCTGGAGCGCGAGGGCTTCGAGGTCACTTATCTCGACCCCGAGCCGGACGGGCTGCTGGACATGGCGAAGTTCACCCAAGCGATCCGGCCCGACACGATTCTGGCCTCGGTCATGCACGTGAACAACGAGATCGGCGTGATCCAGGACATCGCCGCGCTCGGCGCGCTCTGCCGCAGCCGCGGCGTGCTGTTGCACGTCGACGCCGCCCAGTCCACCGGCAAAACGCCGATCGATCTCGCGACGCTGCCGGTGGATCTCATGTCGTTCTCGGCGCACAAGACCTACGGCCCCAAGGGCATCGGCGCGCTGTACGTGCGGCGCAAGCCGCGCGTGCGCCTCGATCCCCAGATGCACGGCGGCGGACACGAGCGCGGCATGCGTTCCGGTACGCTGCCCACGCACCAGATCGTGGGCATGGGCGAGGCCTTCCGCCTCGCGCGCGAGGAAATGGCGGCTGACAACGCGCGCATCCTGCGCCTGCGCGAGCGGCTGCTCCGCGGTCTGCTCGACATCGAGGAAGTCTACGTCAACGGCGACCTCGAACGGCGCGTGCCGCACAATCTCAACATCAGTTTCAACTTCGTCGAGGGCGAGTCGCTGATGATGGCGATCAAGGACCTGGCGGTGTCGAGCGGCTCCGCCTGCACCTCGGCCTCGCTCGAACCCTCGTACGTGCTGCGCGCGCTCGGCCGCTCGGACGAGCTGGCGCACAGCTCCATCCGTTTCTCCCTCGGGCGCTTCACGACCGAGGCGGAGATCGATCACGCGATCAAGGTCATCAAGGCGGCCGTGCAACGGCTGCGCGCGCTGTCGCCGCTGTGGGACATGCACCGGGACGGCGTCGATTTGAACAGCGTGCGCTGGGCGGCGCACGGGTAATAAATTAAGGAGCGAACCATGGCTTATAGCGACAAGGTGCTGGACCATTACGAAAACCCGCGCAACGTCGGTACGTTCGACAAGGACGATCCGGACATCGGCACCGGCATGGTCGGCGCGCCGGCCTGCGGCGACGTGATGAAATTGCAGATCAAGGTGAGCGAGCATGGCGTCATCGAGGACGCCAAGTTCAAGACCTACGGCTGCGGCAGCGCCATCGCCTCGAGCTCGCTCGTGACCGAGTGGCTCAAGGGCAAGACCCTGACGCAGGCGCTCGAAATCAAGAACACCGAAATCGCCGAGGAGCTGGCGCTGCCGCCGGTCAAGGTGCACTGCTCAGTGCTGGCGGAGGACGCGATCAAGGCGGCGATCACCGACTATCGCACGAAGCATGTCCCGGCCGGGGAGTCGCGCGACGCGAATCCCGAACCGCGCGCCGCTGCCCTCTGACCGTCGCGCCACATCTATATCGAGGAACATCGCCATGCTTGCCGAAACCGCCATACCGGACGTCCCGATCCTGTTCACCGAGCGCGCCGCCGACAAGGTCAAGACGCTGCTCGCCGAGGAAGGCCGGATGGATCTCAGCCTGCGCATCCTCGTCTCCGGCGGCGGTTGCTCCGGATTCCAATACGGCTTCATCTTCGAGGAAACCGCCGGTGCGGACGACACCGCCCTCGAAAAATACGGCGTGCGCTTGCTCATCGATCCGCTGAGCTTCCAGTACCTGGCCGGCGCGGAAATCGATTACCAGGAAGGACTGGATGGAGCACGCTTCGTGATCAAGAACCCGAACGCCAAGACCACTTGCGGCTGCGGCAGCTCGTTTTCGATGTAGGGGTTTTATGATTGCTCGCCGCAGAGACGCAAAGAACGCAAAGAAAAGCGAGTGACATTCGAAGAATCAGAAAAATCTTTGCGTGCTTTGCGACTTTGCGGCAAAAACTATTATCGATATCCTGGAACTGCGGAGAAACTTCACATGGCGATTACCTTGACGGAAAAGGCCGCGCAACGCGTGCAAAAATTTCTCGCCCAACGCGGCCAGGGCGTCGGCCTGCGCCTGGGCGTGCGTACCAGCGGCTGTTCGGGCATGGCCTATGTCCTCGAATTCGTCGACGCGGCCGCGCCGGACGACATATTCTTCGAGAGCCACGGCGTCACCGTGCTCGTGGACCCGAAGAGCCTCGTCTACCTGGACGGCACCGAGCTCGACTTCGCGCGCGAGGGCCTGAACGAGGGCTTCAAGTTCAACAACCCCAACGTCAAGGCCCAGTGCGGATGCGGCGAGAGCTTCAACGTCTGAAAACCGCCGCGCGCTGACCCGGAGGCGTCAAACCACCATGGCCCTGCTGCACATCGCCGAACCCGGCCAGTCGACCGCACCGCATGAGCACCGGCTCGCGGTCGGCATCGACCTCGGCACCACCAACTCCCTGGTCGCGACGCTGCGCAGCGGCAGCGCCGACACTCTGCCGGACGAACACGGCCGGCATCTGTTGCCGTCGGTGGTGCGCTACCGCCAGGACGCCGCGCCCGAGGTGGGCGGCGCGGCGCTCGACGCGGCCGTGGACGATCCGCTCAACACCATCGCCTCGGTCAAGCGACTCATGGGGCGCGGCGTCGAAGACATCCAGCGCCTCGGCAATCAGTTGCCGTACGAGTTCTCCGCCGCCGCATCCGGCATGCCGCGCATCAAAACCGCGACCGGCGAGTACAGTCCGGTCGAGGTCTCGGCCGACATTCTGAGGGCGCTCAAGCACCGCGCCGAGACCGCGCTCGGCGGCGAGCTGGTCGGCGCCGTGATCACGGTCCCGGCCTATTTCGACGACGCCCAGCGCCAGGCGACCAAGGACGCCGCGCGCCTCGCCGGTCTCAACGTGCTGCGCCTGCTGAACGAACCGACCGCCGCGGCCGTGGCCTACGGCCTCGACCGGGCCGCCGAGGGGGTGTTCGCGATCTACGACCTGGGCGGCGGAACCTTCGATATCTCGATTCTGCGATTGAATCGCGGCGTGTTCGAGGTGCTGGCCACCGCCGGCGACTCGGCGCTCGGCGGCGACGACATGGATCACGTCATCGCCGAATGGATGCTGCGCGAGGCCGGCGTCGAGGCCGGCAACGACCGCCGGCTGCTGCGGCGGCTGAAGCGCGACGCGCGCGCGGCGAAGGAGGCCCTGACCGCTGCCGACAGCGCGCCGGTGCAGCTCGTGCGCATGGACGGAACGTTCTGGCGGGGCGCGCTCACCCACGACCTGTTGAATCGACAGATCGACCCGCTCATCGAACGCACGCTCGCGCCCACGCGCCGCGCCCTCAAGGACGCGGGCCTCAAACCGCGGGACATCGAAGCGGTCGTGCTGGTCGGCGGCACCACGCGCATGCCGCGCGTGCGCGAGAAGGTTAAAACGTTTTTCGGGCGCGAGCCGCTCACCGATCTCGATCCCGACAAGGTGGTCGCGCTCGGCGCCGCCATCCAGGCCGACATCCTGGCCGGCAACAAGCCGGAGGCGGAGATGCTGCTGCTCGACGTAATCCCGCTGTCGCTCGGGCTCGAAATCATGGGCGGTATGACGGAGAAGATCATTCCGCGCAACTCGACGATCCCGACCGCGCGCGCCCAGGAGTTCACCACCTTCAAGGACGGACAGACCGCGCTGCTGGTGCACGTGCTGCAGGGCGAGCGCGAGCTCGTGTCCGACTGCCGCTCGCTCGCGCGCTTCGAACTGCGCGGCATCCCGCCGATGGTCGCGGGCGCGGCGCGCATTCGCGTCACCTTCCAGGTGGATGCGGACGGCCTGCTGTCCGTGTCGGCGCGCGAGCAGACCACCGGCGTCGAGGCGCACGTCGCGGTGAAGCCGTCCTACGGCCTGACCGACGCCGAGATCGGGCGCATGCTGCGCGATTCGATCGAGCATGCCGGCGAGGACGGCGCGGCGCGTCAGCTGCGCGAACAGCAGGTCGACGCGGACAGCGCGCTGGCCGCCGTGCAGGCCGCGCTCGTCATGGACGGCGGTACGCTGCTCTCGGCTGCCGAGCGCGCCGAAATCGACCTGACCATGGCGGCGCTGCGCGCGGCGCGTGCCGGCACGGACACGACGTCCCTCCGGCAGGCAATCCAGAATCTGAACCACGTTACCGGCGAGTTCGCGCGCCGGCGCATGGACGCCAGCGTGCGCCAGGCGCTCGCCGGTCACCGGCTCGCCGAACTGGAGAGCTGATATGCCGACGATCACCGTCCTGCCGCACGAGGAGCTGTGTCCGCAAGGAGCGGCGTTCGAGGGACGCGCCGGCGCCGTGCTCTGCGACCTGCTGCACGAAAACGGCATCGACATCGAGCACGCCTGCGAGAAGGCCTGCGTGTGCACCACCTGCCACGTGATCGTGCGCCAAGGCTTCGCGTCGCTGCGGGCGGCGAGCGAGGACGAGGAAGACCAGCTCGGCAAGGCCTGGGGGCTGGAACCGCAGTCACGCCTGAGCTGTCAGGTGAAGATCGGCGGCGAGAACCTGGTGGTTGAGCTTCCGCGTTACACGCTCAATCTCGCGAGCGAACGGGAAACTTGATCGGATGTTTCTTAGAATCCCCAACAAAATGAAAACTGACGCTACGACGTCAAAAAGGAAGTTCCTTCTCCCTCCGGGAGAAGGACAGGATGAGGGGGATATTTCCACAGTGAGTTTAAGATCCCCCTCACCCCAGCCCTCTCCCGGAGGGAGAGGGAGTTTCGTGCCGATTTTTCTTTAACGTTTATGCTCGCCCCTTACGACGTTGCCCAAATTGGTTCCAAGCTCGGCTCCTGCCTCGCTAAAAGTTTCAGGCAACTTTGTAGCAAACCCGACAATCACGACAAACCGACGGTCGCCTACTCCCGACAATACAAAATCCACGCAGAATTTCGGCGGTAAAACGCGGTCGCCGGCTTGGCACATGAATTGCTCTAGCCTGTTTTGAGAAACACCGAGGCGCGCCGGAATGATTGCCACCGTTACCGTAAACGACACCACGCTGCGCGACGGCGAACAGACCGCCGGCGTGGCGTTCACCGCCGAGGAAAAGCTCGCCATCGCGCGCGCCCTGGCCTTCGCCGGCGTGCCAGAAATGGAAGTCGGCATTCCCGTCATGGGCTCCGAGGAGCGCGAGGTCGTCCAGGCGATCGCCGCCCTGCACCTGCCCGCGCGTCTCATGGTCTGGGGACGGATGTGCGCGGCCGATCTCGAGGCCGCCGCCGCGTGCGGCGTGCAGATCGTGAATCTCTCGATTCCGGTCTCGGACCTGCACCTCGAGCACAAGCTCAGGCGTGACCGCGCATGGGCGCTGAACACGATCACGCACATGGTTCAACGGGCGCTCGACCTGGGGCTGGAGGTTTGCGTGGGCGCGGAAGACGCCTCGCGCGCGGACATGGATTTCCTGTTGCGCGCCGCCGAAACCGCGCAGGCCGCCGGCGCGCGCCGTTTCCGCTTCGCCGACACGCTCGGACTGCTCGATCCCTTTTCCGCGTTCAAGCGCGTTCACGAGCTGCGCCAGGCCGTGGACCTCGAAATCGAGATGCACGCGCACGACGATCTCGGCATGGCTACCGCCAACACCCTGGCCGCGGTATTGGCCGGCGCGAGTCATATTAACACCACCGTCAACGGCCTCGGCGAGCGCGCCGGCAACGCGCCATTGGAAGAAGTAGTCATGGCGTTGCACCTGATCCACGACCGCGAGACCGGCGTCGACGCGCACGCGTTTCCCGAAATATCGCGGCTGGTCGCCGCGGCCTCGGGCCGGCCGGTGGCGGCGAACAAGAGCATCGTGGGCGAGGCGGTGTTCACCCACGAGGCCGGCATCCACGTGGACGGCCTGCTCAAGAACGCGCACACCTACCAGGGCTTCGATCCGTCCGAGGTCGGGCGCGCGCATCGCATCGTGCTGGGCAAGCATTCGGGTGCGAGCGCGATCATGCGCGCGTACGCGCTGCTCGGCATCGCCCTGGACGAGGCGCAGGCGCGCGAAATCCTGGCGTGCGTGCGCCGCCACGCGGTGACCACCAAGCGGTCGCCGGACACCGCGGACCTGAAACGTTTTTACTGGGAAACCACCTCATGCTCTATCGCACACGCCTGACGACCAGCGCAATCCGGCGCGCGAAACGACCCGGACTGCTGCGGCTGTTGCGCGAGGACGTCGCCTGCGTCTTCGCGCGCGACCCGGCCGCGCGCACGCGCTTCGAGGTGCTCACCACCTACCCCGGCGTTCACGCCGTACTGCTCCACCGTCTGGCGCACGCGCTGTGGACACGGCGCCTGCGCTATGCCGCGCGCTTTCTGGGTTTCCTGGCGCGCCTCGTCACCCAGATCGACATCCATCCCGGCGCCGCCATCGGCCGGCGCTGCTTCATCGACCACGGCTGCGGCGTGGTGATCGGCGAAACTGCCGTGATCGGCGACGACGTCACGCTCTACCACGGCGTCACCCTCGGCGGCGTCTCGTGGAATCCCGGGAAACGCCATCCGACGCTCGACGACGGCGTAGTAGTCGGCGCCGGCGCCAAGATTCTCGGGCCCATCACGGTCGGCAAAAACACCCGCGTCGGCGCCAATTCGGTCGTGATCCAGGACGTGCCGGCGGAGATGACCGTGGTCGGCATCCCCGGGCGCGTGGTGCTGCCGATGAACCGGCGGCGCATCACCGAGCACGGCATCGATCTCGACCACCATCTCATGCCCGATCCCGTGGGCAAGGCGATCGCCTGCCTGCTCGAGCGCATCACCCGCCTGGAGGCGCAGCTCGCCGCGGCCACGGGCAAGCATGCCCCGGCGCACGACGATTGCGCTGTGTGCGTGGACGGTTGCGACCCGGCGCGGGTGCCGGTAAGCGACGCAGTGAAGCGCAACGCGCATTGAGGACGCCATGGCAACCGCCTTCGACCAACTGATGACAGACCTCGGCCGCCTCTCGGCAGCGGAGGAATTTCTGCGCTTCTTCGACGTCGCCCACGAACCGGCGGTGGTGCACGTGAACCGGCTGCACATCCTGAAACGCTTCCAGCAATACCTGCGCGCCACGCCCGGTCTGGAGAAGCTGGACGAAACCGCGCTGCGCGATAACTGCCGCGCGCTGCTCGCCCGCGCCTACGAGGACTTCGTGCGCTCGACGCCGGCGAAGGAAAAAGTCTTCAAGGTATTCCAGGACGCGGACGGACCGCAGGTGGCGCTCGACAGCCTGCGGCGCAGCCTTCCCTCGCAACGCAACGGAGCCTGACATGCACATTGTCGTCTGCATCAAACAAGTTCCGGACAGCGCGCAGATCCGCGTGCACCCGGTGACCAACACCATCATGCGCCAGGGCGTGCCGGCGATCGTCAATCCCTACGACCTGGTGGCGCTCGAAGAGGCGCTGCGCCTCAAGGACCGCTACCAGGCGCACGTCACGGTGCTCACCATGGGCCCGCCGCAGGCGGAGACCGCGCTGCGCAAGGCGCTGTCGTTCGGCGCCGACGAGGCGATCCTGCTCACCGATCGCGCCTTCGCCGGCGCCGACACGCTTGCCACCAGCTACGCGCTGGCCTCGGCGATCCGGCAGATCCAGAAGGACATGCCGGTGGACCTGGTGTTCGCCGGCAAGCAGACCATCGACGGCGACACCGCCCAGGTCGGCCCCGGCATCGCCGTGCGCCTCGGCCTGCAGATGCTGACCTACGTGTGCAAGATCGAAGCGCTCGACCTCGAACAGCGCGAGATCACCGTGCAACGCCGCGCCGAAGGCGGCGTGCAAGTGTTGAAGACCCGGCTGCCCGCGCTCATCACCGTGCTCGAAGGCATCAACGAGATGCGCTTCGCCACCATGCCTGACATGTTCCGCGCCGCGCGTCATCCACTCAAGGTCTGGGACAAGGACGCGGCCGGGATCGAGGACGCGACCAGGATCGGCCTCAAGGGATCGCCCACGGTGGTCTCCAAGGTGTTCGCGCCGACGCCGCGCACGCAGAAAGCCGAGATCGTCCAGACCCAGAGCGACCAGCCGAGGGATCAGGCGGCGACCCTGCTGGCGAAACTGTTCACGAAATTTCCGCAGTTGCGCGCCGAAATCGGACGGCGCGCCTCCTGACATGACGAGGACGACATGAACGACACAACCGCCTCAACACCGCCGGCTAAAAAACCTGCCGGCCGCCGCAAGTTCGAACTCGACGAAAGACTCAAGGCCTACAAGGGCGTTTGGGTGTTCATCGAGCATGAGCGCGGCGCGGCGCATCCGGTTTCCTGGGAACTGCTCGGCGAGGGGCGCAAGCTCGCGGACAAGCTCGGCGTGGAACTCGGGGCCGTGGTGCCCGGCGCGCCGGGCGAGGACACGCAGAAATTCTGCGCCGAGGCGTTCCAGTACGGCGCCGACCTGTGTTACCTGATCGAAGACCCGGCGCTGGCCGAATACCGCAACCAGTCGTACACCCGCGCGCTCACCGACCTCGTGAACAAATATCAGCCGGAGATCCTGCTGCTCGGCGCGACCACGCTCGGACGCGATCTCGCCGGCAGCGTGGCGACCACGCTCCAGACCGGCCTCACCGCCGACTGCACCGAGCTCAACATCGACATGGAGAACCGCAGCCTCGCGGCCACGCGCCCGACCTTCGGCGGCAGTCTCCTGTGCACCATCGTCACGCTCAACTATCGCCCGCAGATGGCCACGGTGCGCCCGCGCGTCATGGCCATGCCGGCGCGCGACGAGACGCGCACCGGCCGCATCGTCGAACATCCGCTGGCGCTGGTGGAAACGGACATCGTCACCAAGGTGCTGGAGTTCATCCCCGACGAGCGTCGCGACCAGGCGAACCTGCCGTTCGCCGACATCATCGTGGCCGGCGGACGCGGCATGAAGCGGCCGGAAAATTTCCAGCTGATCTGGGACCTGGCCAAGGTGCTGGGCGCCGAGGTGGGCGCCACGCGCCCGGTGGTGCAGGCCGGCTGGGTCGGCGCCGACCGGCAGGTGGGACAGTCGGGCAAGACGGTGCGGCCCAAGCTCTACATCGCCGTCGGCATCTCCGGCGCGGTGCAGCATCGCGTCGGCATGGAAGGCTCGGACGTGGTCATCGCCATCAACCAGGACCCGAATGCGCCGATCTTCGATTTCGCCACCTACGGCATCGTCGGCAACGCCATGCAGATCGTGCCGGCGCTGACCGAGGCGTTCCGCCAGCACCTGGCCACCGCGAAGCTCGCGAGCTAACGCAAGGAGACAGTCATGACCGAGAAATTCGATGCGATCGTGGTGGGCGCCGGCCAGGCCGGCAACGCGGCCGCGTACACCATGGCCAAGGCCGGACTCAAGGTATTGCAAATCGAGCGCGGCGAGTACCCGGGCTCGAAGAACGTGCAGGGCGCAATCCTGTACGCCGACGCGCTCGAAAAGATCATCCCCGACTTCCGCGACGACGCGCCGCTCGAACGGCATCTGATCGAACAGCGCGTCTGGATTCTTGACGACGAATCCTACGTGGGCACCACCTACCGCTCGAACGATTTCAACAAGCCGCCGTACAACCGCTATACCATTATCCGCGCCCAGTTCGACAAGTGGTATTCGAAGAAGGTGCAGGAGGCCGGTGCGCTCGTCATTTGTGAAACCACCGTGACCGACCTGCACATGGACGGCGAGCGTGTGGTCGGCGTCAAGACCGACCGCACCGGCGGTTCGGTTTACGCCGACGTGGTGATCCTTGCCGACGGAGTCAACTCGCTGCTTGCCCGCAAGGCCGGCTTCCATGAAGAACTGAAACCGAAGGACGTCGCCCTGGCCGTCAAGGAAATCCACTTCCTGCCGGAGTCGACCATCGAGAGCCGCTTCAACGTCTCCGGCAATGCCGGCGTGGTCATCGAGATGGCGGGCAAGATCACCCAGGGCATGATCGGCACCGGCTTTCTCTACACCAACAAGGAATCGCTCACCATCGGCGTCGGCTGCCTGCTGTCGGATTTCAAGAAACAGGGCATCGCTCCCTACGCCCTGCTCGAACAGATGAAGGCGCACCCGGCGATCAAGCCGCTCATCGAGGGCGGCGAGATGAAGGAGTATACGGCGCATCTCATTCCCGAGGGCGGCTACCACGCCATGCCGCCGCTCTGCGGCGAAGGCTGGATGATCGCGGGCGACGCCGGCATGTTCGTGAACGGCGTGCATCGCGAGGGTTCCAACCTCGCCATGACCACCGGGCAACTTGCGGCTGAAACGGTGATCGAGCTCAAGAACGAAAACAAGCCGTGCACGGCGAAGCATCTCGCGCGCTATCGCGCGAAACTCGACGCCAGCTTCGTGATGAAGGACCTGAAAAAGTACAAGCGCCTGCCGGAGATCTTCGAGAAGAACCACCAATTCTTCACGACCTATCCGGAACTCATGAACCGCGCCGCGCACGCGATGATCGCGGTGGACGGCGTCGACAAGAAATCCAAGGAACGCGCCATCCGGCGCAGCTTTCTCAACGCCCGTTCCTGGAAGGGGCTCATGGGCGACGCCTTTAAACTGTGGAGGGCCTTCGAATGATCCGCATCGAGGAGAAACTGTTCCAGAACCGCTATCGCGTGGACGCCGGGCGGCCGCACATCAACATCGCCGATCCGTCCGTATGCGCGGTCCATTGCCAGGAGAAATCCTGCACCTTCTGCTGCCCGGCCGGTTGCTACACCCAGGAAGGCGACGGGCGCGTGACGCTCATCACCGACGGCTGCCTCGAGTGCGGCACCTGCCGCATCATCTGCTCCGAGCACCGCAACGTGCAGTGGGAGTATCCGCGCGGCGGCTACGGCATCCTGTTCAAGTTCGGCTGAGGACAACCATGGCAAAACCGCAAAAGCATGTATTCGTCTGCTCGCAGACCCGACCGTCCGGTCATCCGCGCGGCTCCTGCTCGCAGAAAGGATGCAACGAGGTGCTGCAAACTTTCTGGCAGGAACTCCAGAGGCGCAATCTGTTCGATCGGATCAGCGTGACCTACTCCGGCTGCCTCGGACCTTGTGACGGCGGGCCGAACGTGGTGGTCTATCCGGAAGGCGTGCTGTACCGCGGCCTGACCAAAGGAGACGTCGCAGCGATCTTCGATGAGCACCTGCTCGGCGACAAGCCGGTGGAACGGCTGCGCGCGCCGGCCGACGTCTGGGGCTGACGGAGGCACGTGATGCACGAGGCGATTCCACGTTTCGGCGGGGCCGCGCCACCGGAAATCGACCGGCGACTGCGTGACGCCGCCTATGTCGATGCGCCACGCGCCGAGACCCTGCTGCTCGAAGCCCGGCGCATCGATCCCGAGTGCCTGCCGGTCTACTTCGCGCTCTACAAGTTTTACTTTTACCGCTCGCGTCTCGCCGACGCCGAGCGCGCCGCGTTGCACGCGCTCGAAACCGCGGCGCGACAGGGATGCTTCCCGGCAGACTGGACGACACTCAAGCCCGATACCGCCGAGTGGGCGGACGTATACAGCCCGGCGCACTTCTACCTTTTCAGCCTGAAGGCGCTCGCCTTCATCCGTCTGCGCCAGGGCCGCGCGCCGGAGGCGCGCACGCTGCTCGACAAGCTCGCCGAGCTCGATCCACTGGACCAGGTCGGCGCCTCGGTCATCAGCTCGCTCGCGACGGCCACGACGGGTGCGGCATGAGCATCCCGGACAGTCTCCTGACTCGATTGCGCGAACGCGTGCGCTTCGACCGCAACGAATGGTCGGGCAGCTTCGGCGACATCGGCACCGACCTGCCGCTGATCGTGGCCATGATCGCCGCCACCGGCCTGGACAGCGCGCCGGTGTTCATCGTGTTTGGATTGTTGCAGATCGCAAGCGGCGTCTTCTATGGCCTGCCGATGCCGATGCAACCACTCAAGGCGATGGCGGTGCTCGTGATCACGCAGAAGCTCGGGGGCGACGTGCTCGCGGGCGGCGGGCTCGCGATTGCCGCGGTGATGCTGCTGTTGAGCCTGAGTGGCGCACTCGACAAGCTCGCGCGCCTGATCCCGCACGCCGTGGTGCGCGGCATCCAGCTCGGCCTCGGCATCACGCTCATCTCTCTCGCGCTCAAAACCTACGTGCCCGCCGGCGGTGTCCCGGGATACGTGCTCGCGGCCATCGCGGCTTTGCTGATCGTGCTGCTGTGGGGCAACCGGCGCTTCCCGCCGGCGCTGCCGGTAATCGGTCTCGGCGCGGCGTATGCACTGCTGGTCGAGGGGCATGGCACGGTGCTGGCCGCTGGGATCGGGCTCGCGCTGCCAAACCTGCATGCGCCGGGCTGGGAAAACATTCTGCTCGGGTTCTGGCTGCTCGCGCTTCCGCAGTTGCCGCTGTCGCTCGCGAATTCCGTCGTCGCCACGCGCCAGACCGTCAACGATCTTTATCCACGGCGCCCGGTCACCCTGCGCGGCATCGGCCTCACCTACTCCGTCGCCAACTTCGTGGCCCCGCTCTTCGGCGGCGTGCCGGTATGCCACGGCTGCGGCGGGCTCGCCGGGCATTACGGCTTCGGCGCGCGCACCGGCGGTTCGGTTGTCATTTACGGCGGGATGCATGTCGCGCTCGGCCTGCTCTTCGGCCACGCGGCCGACCAGGTCGTCCGGCTGTTCCCGCAGCCGGTTCTCGGCGTGGTGTTGCTGTTCGAGGCGGTACTGTTGATGCGGCTCGTGCGCGACACGGCGTCCGACGGTCGTTCGTTCCTGATCGCGTTGCTCACCGGCGCACTCGCCTTCGGCCTGCCGCACGGCTTCGCGGTGGCCATGATCGTCGGCACGATTGTGTACCATGCCTCCCGGCGTTACGGCCTGCTCATCGAACAGGTTCCGGCGGAGATAAAGAAGGAGGAACCCGCTTCGCACGCCGCCGAACCGCCGGCTCTCATCGACCGCGGCATCGCGGGTCGCGAGGCGTGAGCGGCGAGACATTCAAATCCATGCTGGCCGGGAATCCATTGACCGCCGCACCCCGAAAGACCTGCTATCCAAGAATCTCCAGCGCTTCCGTCAGGCGCCGCACCGGCAGCAATTCAATACCGGCATCGCCCTTCTTCGGCATGTTGGCCGCCGGCACCAGCGCGCGCTTGAAACCGAGTTTGGCCGCTTCGCGGATGCGCTCCTGACCGCGCTGCACCGGCCGCACCTCGCCCGCCAGCCCGACCTCGCCGAAAATGACCAAGTCCTTCCCCAGCGGCCGGTTGCGCAGGCTGGACATGGTCGCGGCCAGAATCGCCAGATCCGCGGCAGTTTCCATCACCCGCACGCCGCCAACCACGTTCACGAACACGTCCTGATCGTAGGTCGCGATGCCGGCGTGGCGGTGCAGCACCGCGAGCAGCATGGCGAGCCGGTTGGTATCGAGCCCGACGCACACGCGGCGCGGATTGCTCAAGTGGCTTTGGTCCACCAGCGCCTGCACTTCCACCAGCAGCGGTCGCGTGCCCTCCTGCGTCGCCAGCACGACGCTGCCCGGCACCGGCTGCGCCTCGCGGCTGAGAAACATCGACGACGGATTGCCCACTTCGCGCAAGCCGGTTTCGGTCATGGCGAACACGCCGATCTCGTTGACCGCGCCGAAACGGTTCTTGATCGCGCGGATGATGCGGAACGCACTGCCGGTGTCGCCCTCGAAATAGAGCACCGTGTCGACCATGTGTTCGAGCACACGCGGCCCGGCGAGCGTGCCCTCCTTGGTGACATGGCCGACCAGGAATAGCGCGGTGCCGGTTTGCTTGGCGAAGCGCACCATCTGGGCGGCGGATTCGCGTACCTGCGCCACACTCCCCGGCGCCGACTGGAGTATCTCGGTGTACATCGTCTGGATCGAATCGACGACGATCACCTGCGGGCGCTCGTCCTGGGCGCAACCGATGATCTTCTCAACCTGGTTTTCGGTGAGCAGCCGCAAGCGATCACCCTTGAGACCGAGACGCCGCGCGCGCAGCGCGATCTGGTCCGAGGACTCCTCGCCGCTGACATAAAGTACCCGCGAAGCTTCGGCGATCGTGGCCAACGCCTGGATCAGCAAGGTGGATTTGCCGATACCCGGATCGCCGCCGATCAGCACCACCGAACCGGCGACGAGTCCGCCGCCTAATACACGGTCGAGCTCGCTGACGCCGGTCGGGATGCGCGCGATTTTCTCCGCCGCGACTTCGGCCAGAAACTGCGCCGGTACCGGCTCGCCGTACTGGCGTCCGGCGCGCGCGTGGGTCGTGGACGCCACGGCGGTTTCGTAGAGAGAATTCCAGGCGCCGCAGGACGGACACTGGCCGACCCATTTCGGCGTGCTCGCGCCGCATTCGTTGCAGGTGAAAACCGATTTGGTTTTAGCCATGATGGAAAAAACTAATAGACAGGATTCACAGGATTAACAAGATTGGAAACTGTTTCAAAATACACGTAGGGTGGGCGCCGCCCACCGTCGGACAAGTATCGAAGCCGTGTCGGTGGGCCATGCCCACCCTACAAACTTTCAATCTTGTAAATCCTGTGAATTTTTTCAAATAACGACTCGCGGGATGCGTTCGGTCACGTGGCACATAAGCTCGTAGGAGATAGTGCCGGCGCACTTCGCCACTTCCTCGATCGGCAATCCCTGGCCCCATAGCACCACCGGATCGCCGACTTTCGCCCGCGGCTGGTTGCGCAGATCGAGCGTGATCATGTCCATGGAAACCCGCCCGATCAGCGGCACGCGCACGCCGCTGACCAGCGCCGGCGTGCCGCTCACGGCATGCCGCGGATACCCGTCGCCGTAACCGATCGCCGCCACGCCGACCGGCATGTCTTCCGGGCAACGCCAGTCGCCGCCGTAGCCGATCGGATCGCCCTTGCGCCGCGCGTGCACGGCGATCAACGCCGTTTGCAGCGTCATGACCGGTTTGAGATCCAGTTCCGCCGCGGCCAGCTGCGTCAGCGGCGAGGCGCCGTACAGCATGATCCCCGGACGCACCCAGTCGAGATGGCTCTGCGGCCAGGCAAGAATGCCGGCGGAATTGGCCAGGCTCGATTCGAGACCGAGATCCTTGACGCAGGAAAGAAAACCATCGGCCTGCGTCAGGGTTTCCGGATCGGAGGGAATGTCGGCGCGCGCGAAGTGCGACATGAGCCGGATGTCCGCGACCGCGGGACAACGCTGCAACTGTTTCAGGATTTCCGGAACCTGCGCCGGCGCAAAGCCGAGGCGATGCATGCCGGTGTCGATCTTGAGCCACACGGACAGCTTCAGCGACGCCGGTGCCTGCGCCAGCGCCTTGATCTGCCCCTCCTCGTGTATCGCCGGCTCCAACCGATGTTTCGCCAGCAGCGGCAATTCATCGGCGGAGAAAAAACCCTCGAGCAGGCAAACCGGCCGGGCAATGCTTACCTCGCGCAGATGGATGCCCTCTTCCACGCTGGACACGCCGAAGGCATCGACACTGCCGTTCAGCGTTTGCGCGACCCACGACAAACCGTGCCCGTAACCGTCGGCCTTGACCACGGCCATGATCCGGGCGCGCGACGCGCGGCGGCGCACCTGCTCCAGGTTGTGCCGCAACGCTCCTGCGTCCACCAGCGCGCGCGCCGGTCTGCTCATTCAGAAATTCCCGTCGTAACCGGCCGAAGTGTAATTCTCGAAGCGGGTGTATTCACCGAGAAAGGTCAAGCGAACGTCGCCGATCGGGCCGTTACGCTGCTTGCCGATGATGATGTCGGCGGTGCCCTTGACCGGACTGTCCTTGTTGTAAACCTCGTCGCGATAGATGAAGAGAATCACGTCGGCGTCCTGTTCGATGGCGCCCGATTCGCGCAGATCCGACATGACCGGCCGCTTGTCGGTGCGGCTTTCGACGCTGCGGTTCAGCTGCGACATGGCGATCACCGGCACTTCCAGTTCCTTGGCCAGGCCCTTCAGGGCGCGGGTGATGTTGGAGATTTCCGTGGCCCGGTTCTCCTCGGTCTTTTCGGTCGACTGCATCAGTTGCAGGTAGTCGATGAGGATCAGGCCCAGGCCGTGCTCGCGCTTCAGACGCCGCGCGCGGGCGCGCAGTTCCATGGGCGTGAGCGCCGGGGTGTCGTCGATGAAAATCGGCGCTTCGTTGAGCAGGCTGACCGCCGAGGTCAGCCGCGGCCAATCGTCGTCGTCCAGCTTGCCGGTGCGCACGCGGTGCGCGTTGATGCGCCCGAGCGAGGCCATCATGCGCAGCGCCAGTTGCGTGCCCGGCATTTCCATGCTGAATACCGCCACCGGAATCTTGTGACCCACGGCCGCGTTTTCAGCCATGTTCATCGCGAGCGAAGTGTTGTGCACGCAAACGTCATTGGCGATGAAGTTGTGCGTGTCCGGAATCGTGAGGTCATAGACCTGTTTCGCGCCTGCCGGCACGATGGAGACGATGCGGTCCCAGTAAACATCACTATTGGCCAGCGCCAGCAGCTCCCGGTTGCCCAGGGCCATGGCAAACCTGGCCAGCTTGGCGCGGGAAAGCCCGCGACGCCCGACGTGAATATTGGAATCCGACACGCCGGCCTTCCGCGCCAGCCCGGACCAGGACAGGCCGCCTTTGGCCTGCGCGATCAGGCTCCAGACTTCGACCGGGAGGAGATCGGTATTCGTCTGCCGCCGGCGTCCGGCGACCGTCTCGGCGGCCGCGGCCAATGCCTGCTCCTTGCCGTGGATTCCGATCTCGCGCGCAAAAGTCAGTATTGAGTCGGCGTGCGTGATGTCCAGCTGCCAGCAAGGACGGCGCGCCTCGCGGTACTTCACCCAACGCAGGCGCAGGGATGAAATCACGCCGAAGCGCAGCAGCAGATGCTGAACCTGCCGCGCCAGACGTTCATTGATCGTGGCGTAGCCGAGCTGTGCCTGACCCGATTTCAGGACGGTCGCCCAGCCGTCGGTGGCAAACAGCCGGTTGATAAACAGCGCCTGCTGCGCGCGCGCCAGCCGGAACACGGCGGGAGGAACCGACTTCTGCGCGGCGCCGTGTCCCATCAGGCCGTGGGTCTCCAGCCAGCGCGCCAGCGGGTTGATGCTGTTCTTGCGCGCCGCCGACAGGCCATTGGGCGCGAGATCCGCAGGCTGCACACAAAGAACCTCGCAAAGCCGGGCGAACGATCGCTCACTTGGTACAGATTTCCCCTGGCGCCAGTACGTAAGCGACGCAGGCGCGACACCTACCGCCGCGGCCACCGCACACGCCGGCAGCCGGCCGGCATCGAGTTCACGATCCAGACGCGCGGCAAATTCTTCGCGGTGCGTGGCAATCTGTGCGCGATCGCCTACAACGCTCCACGACGGCGCGAAACCACGGCGTCGCTCGGCAACCGTCAGGCTCAGGCCGCCGAAGGCCTGCACTGCGTCCTTGAAATCTGCGACTATCCTGGTGTTGCTGTTCGTGAAACGGGCCGTGTTGCCGGTCAGTCCGCCATCGCCGATAAGGTAGGCAAGCAGCTTGACTTCGCACTCCCGGAGCTGCTCCTGGCCGAATACCGGGAGGTGCCGCGGCGTCGCGATCGCATCGCCGATCTTCAGGTCATGCAGTGGGTGCCAGCCCGTGAGAGTGAGGAACGGATGCGTAAGCGTGGTTTCGATTCGGCGACCGGAGCGCGTGGTGACCTCGAATACGGGTTTGATGCCGTCATCCACGTAGTCGCTGGGCATCGCGCGCGCCAGCCGGAAGTCCTTCGTAAGCGTTCCCACGCGCTGCCGGCGGTGATTCCGGAAAATTTCCTCGATAGTAACCATGCTGCCGTCATCCATCACCAATTCCGAATCATGGACGAGACATTTGCCCATCGACGGCCGGCCGGCGATGATGATCAGGTCGGAAGCCTGCAAGCCGGAGGTCATTTCGTCGAGATCGGAAAACCCGGTCGGCACGCCGGTAATCGAGGATTTCGAGCGGAACAGCTCGTCGATGCGATCGACGGCCTTGCTCAGCAGCGTGTTCAGGGCGTGGAATTCACCGCGCCGGTGGCCCTTTTCGCTGATGTCGAGGATGCGCTTTTCGGCCAGGTCGAGCAGTTCGTTGGCCGAGCGGCCCTCGGGTGTATAGACCGCGTTGCCGATATCCGAGGCGGCGCGCGCCAGTTCACGCATGACCGAGCTCTCGCGCACGATCGCGGCGTAGGCGACGATGTTGGAAGCACCGGGGGTGTTGTTGGCGAGCGAACCGAGATACGCCAGTCCGCCGGCGGTGACGAGCTCGCCGCTGCGTTCGAGCCATTCCGAGACGGTGACCACGTCCGCCGGGCTGCTTTCCTCGCACAGCGCGGCGATGGCGTGAAAAATGAGGCGGTGTTCGCGGCGGTAGAAATCGTCGGCGGTGATGATGTCGGCGATGCGGTCCCAGCTCTGGTTGTCGAGCAGCAGGCCGCCGAGCACGGACTGCTCGGCCTCAATGGACTGCGGCGGGACCTTGAGCGCTTCGGTCGCCGACTCCATCCCTCGTCTGGAAATGGCTCGTTCCTCCACCGATCCCCCCTGATGCTCTGCTGCCGTCTCTCCGCCGGCAGCGGCTGGTCAGCATTATATATCGCAGACCGCCCGGTTCAGCAAATGAGCGGTTAGCCTGAATGAGCCTGGGCTATTTTTCGCCGATAACCGAGACGATGATCTTGAAGTTGACCTCGGGATGCAATGACACGGAGACTTCGTGATCGCCGACTTCCTTGAGCGGGCCGCGGTCGAGATGCAGCTCGGAACGCTCCAGCGCGAAGCCGGCCTGCTCCATCGCCTCGCAGATGTCGCGAATGCCGACGGAACCGAAAAGTTTTCCTTCCTCGCTGACCTTGCGCACGATCTGGACCGTGAAGCCGGTCATCTTCTCGGCGCGAATCTGGGCCTTGCCGAGCGCGTCGGCCTGGGCCTTTTCCAGTTCGGCGCGCTGCGCCTCGAACTTGGCGCGGTTTTCCTCGTTGGCGGTGACCGCCTTGCCGTAGGGAATGAGATAGTTACGCGCGAAACCGGACTTCACCTTGACCTGTTCGCCAAGATTTCCCAGGTTGCGCATTTTTTCAAGCAGAATGACTTCCATCGTTCAAGCCTCGTCGGATCGTTCAGTGGCTGTCGCAGTAGGGCAACAGCGCCAGGTAACGCGCGTACTTGATGGCGCGCGTCAGTTGCCGCTGGTAACGGGCCTTGGTGCCGGTGTTGCGGCACGGGATGATACGGCCCGTTTCCGTGATGTATCCGCTCAGCACCGCGAGATCCTTGTAATCGATCTCTTCCACCTTCTCGGCGGTGAAGCGGCAGAATTTCTTGCGTCGGAAAAAACGTGACATGGTCGTGCTCCTTAAGCCTGGTCGGGCGACGCGGATTCGGTCGCTTCGGGTTCGCCGCCTTCGGGCGCCGCCGGCGCGGGCGCCGCGGATTTCTCCTCGCTCTCCTTCACGAGCGGCGAAGGAGCGGTGACGGCGTGCTTGCGGCTGATGACCAGCGAACGCAGCACCGCGTCGTTGAAGCGGAACGCGGATTCCAGTTCGCGCAGGGTCGCGAGCTCGCACTCGATGTTCATAAGCACGTAGTGCGCCTTGTGCACCTTGTTCAGGGGGTAGGCGAGCTGGCGGCGGCCCCAATCTTCGAGGCGGTGAATCGCGCCTTTGGCGGATTCGATCATCGAACGGTAGCGCTCGATCATCGCGGGCACCTGCTCGCTCTGGTCCGGATGGACCAGAAACACGACTTCATAATGACGCATGCAACACTCCTTATGGATAAACTTCAGCCTTCCGTTGCCGTTTTATTATTGTTATCGGCCGGTAAGGCAAGGTGAAAGAGCGCGGCATTCTATTACAAACAAGGGGTTGTGCCAAGCTCAGTCCTGACGCTGCCGAAGCGCTTCAAACAGGCAGATTCCCGCTGCCTGGAAATCTTGCGATTTCAGCCAGAAACGTGGCTTGCTCCTAACATCTATCGAATAATATGGGCGGCTGTAGGGTGAGGCGGAGTTTTCGTGAACACACTTAACGTGTGTTCACGCCGCTGAACGGGTGCAATGGGTTTTGTTGCGCCCCTGGCTGCAAGCCCTGCGCGGCATTAGCTCGCGCTCCTTTGGACCAAACAAACATTGGAGAATTATCAAATGAAGGCGATTTATTGCTCTCTCACTATCCTTCTCGCTGGTTGCGCCGCAAACTCCGGTATTGTGCCTATTGGTCCAGACACGTATATGGTTTCCCGTCAAGCCGCCACAGGCTTTTCTGGCTCTGGGACACTAAAAGCAGAAGCATTTCGTGAGGCGAATGAATTTTGTCTAAGCCAAAAGAAGAAAATGCAAGTAGTGAGCACGACGGAAGCCCAACCTCCATACATTCTTGCTAATTTTCCAAAAGCAGAAGTTCAGTTCATGTGCCTCGATGCAAACGATCCTGAGCTTTCCCGTCCGAAACTGAAAAAAGAACCAGACAGCGTCATTGAAATTCGAAAATAAGGCAATGATCCATCACAGGCTCAACAGCCCATTCAACGTGAACCTGCGGATCGCTGCGCGCCCCTTGGCTGGTTGACGCGATCATTGGGCGTAAAGGTGAGGACATGGAAAACTTCGTGAGCGGAAACACTGAAACGACCAAGATTGGCTTCGTCAACCGCAACAACCAGCGGTGTGGCGGCCATCGGGGCGTCGCGGGAACAGACCACGGTCAGTTCGCTTATCGCATGGAATGTCTCGAACCCGGCTGCGGTCACATCTATGGGGCCAACGGCACCGACGTGTTCCAACGAAAATGCCCTAAGTGTCAAGCAGGCAAAGATGGCATTTCGTTCTAGAGCCATTCCGCCCAACCCGACGCTCAACTGGACGCGCCAAAAGCGGCGCGCCGGTTAGCTTTGCGTCATGCTCCATAGGGAACAATAAGCATGCTGGGAGTTCTTGCATTAGGGATTTTTGGAACAGCCGTTGTTCTTGGGTGGCACGGAGCTTCTTGGTATTGGTGCTTGCCCTTGGCGTTGGTTGGATTGCTGACATACTACGGGGTGGTCGGAGGGTCTCGTTTAGCTACTGACATCTCGTTCGGAGTTGTTAAAATGGTAATCGTGATGTATGGAAGCCAACTGGCAGGAATGAGCCTCTTTTACGGCATAGGTTGGTTAATCAAGTCTGCATTCTGAGCATAACAAGCGCTTCGAGCGCGGACACGCAAAAACAACGAGCGTAGCCCGGATGAAATGGAATCCGGAAATCAAAAAGTTTCCCGTATTTCGCTTCGCTCCATACGGGCTACTCGCTGAAAGCCCCCTGCCCCGGCAAGGGCCGCTCCTAAAACAAGAAGGGGCTCCGAGGAGCCCCATAGCTATTGGTCGAACCGCCGGGGATCAGGCAACCTTGAAGTCGAGATGCTTAAGGTCGGCGGAAGGTACGCGCTCCTTGACGCGCAAAATCTCGACACCGACAACCTGGTTGTTGGCGTCGAAATCCAGAACGATACCCGGCTGAACCTCCTCGGATTCGATGATCTTCGATTCATCGAGGCGCAGGTACAGTGCATCGGATTTTTCGTCATAGTGCATTTTCATAGCTTGCCCCTCTGGCCCCTGTCAAAATAGACGGTAACAATCCGCCATGGATTCACGGTTACATTGTAGACCACCCGCAATATGCGGTCATCATGCTCGGCGATCCGGCCCAGGGCATGACGCAATTCAGGGTCAACTTTGTCCGGTTCCGTCCGTTCCGGATTCTGCAAGACCCGCTCCACCCACGCAGCAGGAATCTTGCGCTCAGCCATAACCGTTGCCGCATGAGATGTCAGCTCATAGTGAATTTTGTCTTGCATGTTGTTCTGTTAGTCCGGCAGCCGCTGGCGTACGGCTTCGAATAAACAGATCCCAGTCGCTACCGAAACGTTCAGGCTTTCCACGCTACCGGCCATGGGGATGCGCACGAGCATGTCGCATTCTTCCTGCGTCAACCTCCGCAACCCTTTGCCCTCCCCGCCCAATATCAGCGCCAGCGGCCGGCGCAGGTCGGCGTGGAAGATATCGCCGTCGGCTTCCTGGCTGGCGCCGGCGAGCCAGATGCCGGCCTCCTTGAGCTGGCGCAAGGCGCGCGCCAGATTCACCACCTGAAACACCGGGATGGATTCCGCCGCCCCGCTCGCGGCACGTCGAGCAACGGCAGAGAGCGGCGCGCTGTGCTCGCGCGGTACTATCACCGCGTGCGCGCCGGCGGCGTCGGCGGAGCGCAGGCAGGCGCCGAGATTGTGCGGGTCCTGCACGCCGTCGAGCACCAACAATAATGGCATCGCGGGAAGATGCGCCAGAAAAGTCTCCAGGTCCTGTTCCTTGCGCACCGGCGTCGCGCGCAGCCGCGCCACCACGCCCTGATGCCGCATACCATCGACCATGCGGTCGAGCGCGGCACGCGGGGATTTGTGGGTCTTGACGCGAGCATCATGCGCCGCCTGAATCACCGAAGACACGCGCTTGTCCTCGCGTGCATCGCTGACCCAGATTTCCTCGACCGTCTGCGGATTGTTCTTCAATGCGGCGAGCACCGCGTGCAGGCCGCAGATGTAATTCTCTTCCACGTATACCTCTTAGTTTCCCCTTCTCCGGAGAGAAAGGGTTAGAGCCTATCGCAAAAAATACTCTGGCATGTATTCGTAGGGTGGGCACCGCCCACCAATACGGCTTCGCCGGCTGTCCGATGGTGGGCGGTGCCCACCCTACATATATTTTTAGACAGGCTCTAGTAAAGTAGGGTGCGCCCTGCGCACCGATCGATAAAATGGCGCGTGGGACGCGCCCTACATATCTAAATTAGCGGCGGCGCTTGCCCCGGGGTTTTCGCGACGGCTTGCCTTCGCTCTTGGGTGCGCGCTTGCCGTTTCCGGGACCGCGCTTGGGACCGGCGCCGCGTTTGCCGCCGGCAGGAGCGCCGGTGAGCTCGAAGTCGATCTTGGCTTCGTCCAGGTCCACGCGCACCACGCGCACGCGCATCTTGTCGCCGAGGCGGAAAATCTGGCGCGTGCGTTCGCCCATCAGGCGATGATGCGCCGCGTCGAAATGATAGTAGTCGTTGCCCAGGGCGGTGATGTGCACCAGGCCGTCGACGTAGACTTCCACCAGCTCGACGAAAATACCGAAGTTCGTGACGCCGCTGATGTAACCGTCGAATTCCTCGCCGATCTTGTCCATCATGAACACGGCCTTGAGCCAGCGCACCACCTCGCGCGTGGCCTCGTCGGCGCGGCGTTCGGTGAGCGAACAGTGCTCGCCCTGCTGCTTGGCCAGCTCCGGCGTCATGCGCGTGGGGCGGCGCGCGATGATGTCCTTGATCGCGCGGTGCACCAGCAGGTCCGGGTAACGGCGGATCGGCGAAGTGAAGTGGGTGTAGTTCGGGTACCCGAGCGCGAAATGGCCGATGTTGTCCGGGCTGTACACTGCCTGGCTCAGGGACCGCAGCAGCACGGTCTGGATCAGGCGCGAGTCGGAGCGCTGCTCCACCGCCTTGATGAGTTTCGAATAATGCTGCGCCTGCGGCTTGTCGCCGCCGCCGAGTGACAGGCCCATCTCGACGAGGAACTCGCGCAGGTTGTTCAGTTTTTCCGCCGTCGGCCCTTCGTGGATGCGGTACGGCGCCGGCACCTTGTTCTTGCGCAGGATTTCCGCGGCGCAGACATTGGCCGCGAGCATGCATTCCTCGATCAGGCGATGTGCGTCGTTGCGCTGCAACGGCACGATGCGCCTGATCTTGCGGTTCTCGTCGAACTCGATGCGCGTCTCCGGCAGCTCGAAATCCACCGCGCCGCGCTTCATGCGCGCGCCGTGCAGGATGTGGAAGAGACCGTGCAGCGTTTCCAGGTGCGGCACGACATCGGCGTACTCGCGCCGCAATGTCGCGTCCTTGTCCGCCAGCATCGCCGCCACCTTGGTATAGGTGAGGCGCGCGCGCGAGCGCATGATCGCTTCCAGGAAACGGTATTTGAGTATCTTGCCGCTGTCGTCGATCTGCATTTCGCAGGCCATGCACAGGCGGTCCACGTGCGGATTGATCGAGCACAGGCCGTTCGACAGCGCCTCCGGCAGCATCGGAATCACGTGCTGCGGAAAATAAACCGAGTTGCCGCGCGCGTACGCCTCGCGGTCCAGCGCCGTGCCGGGCTTGACGTAATAGGACACGTCGGCGATCGCCACGATCAGCCGCCACGCGCCTCCCGAGCGTTCGGCGAACACCGCGTCGTCGAAATCCCGCGCATCCTCGCCGTCGATGGTCACGAGCGGCACGTCGCGCAGATCGAAGCGTCCCTGCGCGGCCTGCGCCGGCACCTCGGGCGCGAACTGTTCCGCCTCGCGCGTCACGGCCTCGGGCCAGACGTGCGGGATGCTGTGCGAACGCACCGCCACTTCGATCTCCATGCCCGGCGCCATGTGGTCGCCCAGCACCTCGACGATGCGCCCGGCCGGTCCGCGGTGGCGCGTGGGCAGCGACGTGATCTCCGCGACCACGATCTGGCCCGCGCGCGCGCTGCCTTCGTCGCCGCGCTGAATGACGATGTCCTGCACGATGCGCTTGTCGCCCGGCACCACGAAACCCATGCCGTCGCGCGCGTCGTACCGGCCGACGATGGTCTGGTGCGCCCGTTCGAGCACCTCGACCACCACGCCTTCGCGCCGGCCGCGCGGGTCGACGCCGGTGACGCGCACCATCACGCGGTCGCCGTGCATCGCCTGGCGCATTTCGCGCGGCGGCAGAAACACGTCCTCGCCTTCCTCCTCCGGAATCAGGAACCCGAAGCCGTCCGGATGGCCCGTCACGCGCCCGCACACCATGTCCATCTTGCGCGCGATGCCGTAAAGCTCGCGCCGGTTTTTCAGGACCTGGCCGTCGCGCTCCATGGCGCGCAGCCGGCGCTGGAACGCCTCTTCGTCGCGCTCGCCCGTGACGCCCAGTTCCGCCGCCAGCGTCTGGAACGGCAGGGGCTCGTTGTGCTCGGCCAGCAGCGCCAGAATTGCCTCGCGGCTCGGCACCGGGAACTCGTATTTTTGTTTTTCCCGTTCGACCATGGGGTCCTGGAACGGTTTTTTCGGCTTTCGCGTTGACATAAAATTTATCTCTCGGTAGAGTGCGCCGTCCTGCCGGGTCCGGTATTATTCAAGGACTCCATGCCGAGGTGGCGGAATTGGTAGACGCGCTAGATTCAGGTTCTAGTGGGGAAACTCGTGGAGGTTCAAGTCCTCTCCTCGGTACCAGATTTCA
Organism: Candidatus Muproteobacteria bacterium; assembly: GCA_027449605.1. GTDB lineage: Bacteria > Pseudomonadota > Gammaproteobacteria > Acidiferrobacterales > Sulfurifustaceae > Sulfuricaulis. The sequence continues at coordinate 62,552 of DAIDLH010000019.1, forward strand.
TGACGCTGGCGAATTTCTCGGGCCGGCGTCCGGTCGCTGAACGCCAAACTATCCCCTTCCTTCTCCATGTCACGCGCATCGGGCGCAGTGTATCACTGCCTGCCCGCTTCTTCAGCACTCCGGTGTTTTAATTAAGGTTTGGCGCCCGGGCCGAGAACCTTGCCCGGTCCGTAAAATCCAGCGCAGCCGTTGCCATGAGCGCGCCAGGACACGGTCTTGCCCGAAGCATCGACGACAAAACTGAACTCGCAATTGGTCTCGTACGGCGTCTGCGGGAAATAGGTGCCCGGTATGACGATGACGTGCTGCCCCTTGTCGGACGTGAAGGTTTGAATGGTCGTGGGAGTTTCGTAACCCGGAAACACGCCTTTTTCGGTCCAGCTCCACGTATAGACGCGATGGCCCTCGTCCAGTTTTCGCTCGATGTAGTTGTAGCCGAACAGGCGCTGCAGATCGGCGATGGGAACGCCGAGATAGCCGTCCATCATGCGCTCGAAACGCACGGTGGAGACGCACGCCGACAGCAGTCCCACAAGCAGGATGATCAGATTTCTCGCGGCGCGCATGAGCCTGTGATCGAAAAGTGAATGACAAAAATCCTTGTCCAATGTCAATGAGACAGGAAAAAGCGACGGCGGTTCGCCGCCGTCGGACCGGTCGGGAAAACCGGTCCAATAGCGGAATCCGTCACTCGAACGGATGCCGCAGGACGATGGTGTCGTCGCGTTCGGCGCCGGTGGAGATGAGATCGATGCGCGCCTCGGTGAGTTCCTCGATTTTTTTCAGATACTTCTGCGCGTTCAGCGGCAGTTTGTCGAAACTGCGCACGCCGAGCGTGGATTCGGTCCAGCCCGGGACTTCCTCGTAAACCGGTTCGCACTTCGAAAGCGCATCGGCGCCGCTCGGCGGCGTGTTCCGCAGCTTGCCTTCGTAGCGGTAAGCGGTGCACACGCGAATCGCGTCGAGGCCGTCGAGCACGTCGAGCTTGGTCACGCACAGGCCGGTAACGCCGTTCAGCTGATTCGAGCGGCGCATGATGACGGCGTCGTACCAGCCGCAGCGACGCTTGCGCCCGGTGGTGGCGCCGAATTCCCTGCCGCGCTCGCCGAGGCGGTCGCCGACGCCGTCGTTGAGCTCGGTCGGGAACGGCCCCGCGCCGACGCGCGTGGTATAAGCCTTGGTGATGCCCAGCACGTAATCGAGCCGCCCCGGCCCGACGCCGCTGCCGGTGGCCGCGGCGCCGGCGCAGGTGTTGGAGGACGTGACATACGGATAGGTTCCGTGGTCGATGTCGAGCAGCGCGCCCTGCGCGCCCTCGAACATCACGCGTTTGCCGTCGCGCCCGTACTGGTGCAGCAGCTCGGGAATGTCCGCCACCAGCGGCCGCAGCTTTTCAGCGAGCGCCAGGCATTCGTCGAGCGTCTTGCGGTAATCGACGACGTCGCACTGGAAATAATTCTTGAGCGCGTGGTTATGATAATCCATCACGCTTTTGAGCTTGTCGGCGAAGGTCGCGGTGTCCATCAGGTCGCCGACGCGCAACCCGCGGCGCGAGACCTTGTCCTCGTAGGCCGGGCCGATGCCGCGCCCGGTGGTGCCGATCGCGGCCTTGCCGCGCGCCTTCTCGCGCGCGTGATCCAGCGCCACGTGATGCGGCAGGATCAGCGGGCAGGACTCGCTGACGCGCAGCCGCTGCATGGCGTCCACGCCGCCGCGCTTCAGTTCCTCGATTTCCTCGAACAGCGCCGCCACCGACAACACCACGCCGTTGCCGATCAGGCACATCACGCCGTCGCGCAGCACGCCCGACGGAATCAGGTGCAGCACCGTCTTCTTGCCGTCGATGACGAGCGTGTGCCCGGCGTTGTGTCCGCCCTGGAAGCGCACCACCGCGTGCGCGCGGTCGGTGAGCAGATCGACGATTTTCCCCTTGCCTTCGTCACCCCATTGGGCGCCGACCACCACCACATTCTTGGCCATGATTTCCGGTTTCTTTATTTGACAGGTTGAACGACCCAGCGGCCGTTTTTGTTGACGAGCTCCCGATCGCAGCCGAAATCGGCCGCGGACGATTTGTCGCCCGCGAGGCGCATGACCACGCGCGAACCTTCGGCGCGCAGGCGCGCCACCTCCGCCGGCAGCGACGCATCGCCGCCGTCGGGCGCGAGGATGCCGGCCGGCGCCGCGACCGACGCGGACGTGAGTCGCAGCCACTGGCGCAAATCGGCGCCGAAGCCGGTGGCGGCGCGGTCGCGCCCGAAGGCGCGGCCGATGCCGTCATAACGCCCGCCGCGCGCGACCGCGCGGCCGTAGCCGGGCACGAAAGCCGAGAACACCACGCCGGTGTAGTAGTGATACCCGGAGAGTTCGGCGAGGTCGAAATAAAACGTCGGCGCGTCCGGCTGCTGCATCGCCAGGTCGGCGGTCGCCTGCAGTTCCGCCAGCGCGCGCATCACCGGTTCCGGCGCGCCGCGCAGTTGCTCGCGAGCGCGCGCCAGCGTTTCCCGGTCGCCGCAGAGATCGAGCAGGCCGGCGATCATGCTTTTCGACGCCGCCGGCACGCCGCCGCCGGCCAACAGCGCCTCGACGTCGTTGCGCGCCTTGCGCTGCAAGGCATCGAACAAATCCGTTTCCAGCTCCGCGCCCAGTTTCGCCTGCTGCGCCAGGCCGCGGAACACGCCGACATGGCCCAGATCGACGTGCGCCTCGCGGATGTCGGCCAGCCGCAGCGCGGCGATCATCAGGCTCAGGATTTCGGCGTCGGCCTGGGGACCGGCGTAGCCGAACAGTTCGGCGCCGAATTGCAGCGGCTCGCGCGATCCGCCGAATCCGTCCGGACGCGTGCGCAGCACCGAACCGGCGTAACACAGGCGCGCGGGGGCGCTGCGCTTGAGGTAATGCGCGTCGATGCGCGCCGCCTGCGGCGTCATGTCCGGGCGCACGCCCATGAGGCGTCCGGTCATCTGGTCGGTGAGCTTGAACGTCTGGATATCGAGCTCCTGCCCGGCGCCGGTGAGCAGCGACTCCAGGTACTCGATCAGCGGCGGCATCACCAGTTCGTAGCCCCAGGCGTCGAACAGGTCGAGCAGGCCGCGACGCAAAACCTCCGCGCGCCGCGCTTCGGCGGGCAGGATTTCCTCGACACCTTCGGGCAGCAGCCAGCGGTCTTTGGCGGACATGGGCAATGCGTTCAAAAAATGAAACAGGTCGTCATGTTAACGGTTAATCAGATAGAGCAACACCACGCCCAGCAACATGCTGGTGAGTCCCGCGAACCGCAATTGCGCGTCGCTCAGGTGATGCATGGCCACGAGCGCCCTGCGCAGACCGTCGGGACTGAGAAAAGGAAGCACGCCCTCCAGGATCAGCAGTAACGCCAGCGCGATCCACAGCTCATGCCACATGATCCACCCCGCACGAAGATGTCTATCGGGTCGGCTTCTTCATGTACTTGAAGAAATCCGCGCTTGGATCCACGATCATGATGTCGTCTTTCCTGCTGAAACTTTCCTTATAAGCGTTGAGACTGCGGTACAGCGAAAAGAATTCCGGCGCGCGGCTGTAGGCGCCGGCGTACAGCGACGTGGCCTTGGCGTCGCCCTCGCCGCGGACGCGCTCGGCCTTGCCGTAGGCCTCGGCCAGCAGCACCTCGCGCTGGCGTTCGGCTCCGGCGCGGATTTTCTCCGCCGCCTCGGCGCCCTGCGCGCGCAGTTCGTTGGCGATGCGCGAACGCTCGGCCTTCATGCGCTGGTACACCGACTGGCTGACCTCGTCCGGCAGGTCCACGCGCTGGATGCGCACGTCCGTCACCACGATGCCGAACTTGCGCGCCTCGCGGTCGGTGTTGGCCGTCAGGATTTCCATGATCTTGTGCCGGTCGGTCGAAATCACGTCGTGCACCGTGCGCCGGCCGAATTCGTCGCGCAACCCGCTGTTGACCACCTGCTCGAGCCGCCGGCGCGCCTCGGTTTCCTGGCCGCTGACGGTGAGGTAATACTTGAGCGCGTCGTCGATGCGCCATTTCACGAAGGAATCCACCACCACGTATTTCTTTTCCTTGGTGAGAAACGGCTGCGGCTCCGCGTCCAATGTCAGGATGCGCGAGTCGAAATAGCGCGCGTCGTCGATAAACGGGCTCTTGTAGTGTATCCCCGGCGTATCGTCGGAACGCAACACCTGGCCGAAACGCACGACGATGACTTTCTCGCGCTCGTCCACCATGTAAAAAGCGGAGCGCACCGTGATCGCCACAAGCAGAACGATCCCCAGCACGGCAAAAAGTTTCGACTGGTTCATTGCGTGCGCCTCCTCAGGTCGGAACGGGTGCGGCTGCTGGCCCCGCTCTTCACCTCCGGGCTGGGCGCCATGCCCGACTCCACCGGCGCCGCCGCGGGCGGCGCGGAAGCCGGCTCGCCCATCGGCATCAGCTTGTCGAGCGGGAGATAGATCAGGTTATTTCCGGCTTTCTGGTCGATGAAGATCTTGGTCGTGCTGGACAATACCTGCTCCATGGTTTCGAGATACAGGCGCTCGCGCGTCACGGCCGGCGCCTTCACGTATTCCGTGGCGATCTGCGAAAACCGGCGCGCGTCGCCGTCGGCGCGCGCGATCACGCTCGCCTTGTATCCCTCGGCCTCCTGGGTGACGCGCGCCGCCGCGCCGCGGGCGCGCGGGATCACGTCGTTGGCGTAGGCCTCGGCCTCGTTCTTGAGACGCTGCTCGTCCTCGCGCGCCTTCACGGCGTCGTCGAACGCCGGTTTCACTTCATCCGGCGGTTGCGCCTTCTGGGTCTCGACCGTGACGATCTGCACCCCGATCTTGTACTTGTCCAGAATCTGCTGAAGCAGATCACGCGCGCCGCGCGCCACCTGGTCGCGGCCTTCGGTCAGCGCGAAATCGAGCGTGCTCCTGCCGACCACTTCGCGCACCGCGGATTCGGTCGCCTGGACGATGGTGGTTTCGGGATCGCGTATGCTGAACAGGTAATCGGCCGCGTCCTTGATCTTGTATTGCACCGCGAATTCGATGTCGATGATGTTCTCGTCCTCGGTCAGCATCAGCGCCTCTTTCGGCACCTTGCTCATGCCGCCGCTGCGCGGGTTGCTGCGGTAGCCGATCTCGATGGTCGAGACCTTCTCCACGTTGACCTTTTCCACCTTCTCGATCGGAAACGGCAGATGCCAGCGCAGGCCCGCCTCGGTGATCTCGGTCTTCTTGCCGAAGCGCAGCACCACGCCGCGTTCGCCCTGGTTGACGACGTAGAAACCGGTGACCAGCCACACGAACAGCGCCACCGCCACGATCAGGCCCAGCCCGAAACCGCTCGCCTGGCCGCCGCCGCGGCCGCCGAACAGACTGGCGAATTTCTGCTGGATATTGCGCACGATACGGTCGAGATCGGGACCGCCGCCGGCATCCGGCTTGCGGCGCTGACCCCAAGGATCTTTGTCCCCGGGTTTTCCCGGTTCATTCCAGGCCAAGATGAACTCCTTGTTTGCGATGAAACACGGCAAAAAGCCGCATTCTAGGGTCAGGACCCGGTGGGAGCAAGGATGGATTCGGCTTCGGTTCGCAGGTATTCGGGGCGAAAATCATCGTGCTGTTGCAGCCAGGCCAACTGGGCGGGTTCAAGCGCCAATTCCATTTCCCAGCCCCCGGACTCCAGAGCGGATTCGCGCGCCACGTCGAATCGATCGTGCAGAACGGCGCGCAGGCGACCGGCTTGCGGCGGCAGCTGCAACCGACAGCGCTGGCGCAGCCGGCGGAAGCGTTCCGACAAAGCTTCGCGCAGCAGCTCCAAACCATCGCCGGTGTGCGCCGATACCCACAGGCGCGATATCTGCGAATTGGCGTCGCGTTCGAAACGCGGCGCCTCGCCCGTGAGGTCGATCTTGTTGAAAACCACGATCTGGGGGATGGAAAGCGCGTCGATCTCGGCCAGCACCTTGTTCACCTGCTGCATCTGATCCAGACGTTCGGGATTGGCCGCGTCCACCACGTGCAGCAGCAGGTCCGCACCGGCCACTTCCTCGAGGGTGGATTTGAACGCCTCGACCAGATCGTGCGGCAGATGGCGGATGAATCCCACGGTATCCGCCAGGATGACCGCCGACTTGCCGGGCAGTTCGAGCCGGCGCATCGTCGGGTCGAGGGTCGCGAACAACTGATCGGCGGCGTACACGGAAGACGCCGTGAGGCGGTTGAACAGCGAGGATTTGCCGGCGTTGGTGTAGCCGACGAACGACACCGTCGGGATCGGCACCTTGTGCCGCGAGCGGCGACGGCTGCGACGCTGCACGTACACCTGCTCGAGCCGCTCGTTGAGTTTCTTGATGCGGTCGCGAATCAGACGACGGTCCACTTCCAGCTGGGTTTCGCCGGGACCGCGCAGGCCGATACCGCCCTTCTGCCGGCCGAGGTGGGTCCAGCCTCTAACCAGACGCGTGGACAGATGTTCCAGCTGCGCCAGTTCCACTTGCAGCTTGCCTTCGGCGGAATGGGCGCGCTGGGCGAAGATATCCAGGATCAGCCCGGTGCGATCCAGCACGCGGCAACTGGTGATTTTTTCGAGATTGCGTTCCTGGGCCGGAGACAGATCGTGATTGACCAGAATCAGATCGGCGTGCTCGCGCGCCACGGTGTCGCGAACCTCCCCGGCCTTGCCCTTGCCGATGAACGTGGCCGCGTCCGGGATCTGACGACTGCCCGTGATCGCGCCGCAGACTTCCGCGCCGGCGGATTCCGCGAGCAGCCGCAGCTCCTCGAGTTCTTCCCGTTCGACGCGCCCGGAGAGCCGCAGCTGCACCAGCAGCGCGCGCTCGCGCGCGCGCCTGCCTGAACCGGCGATCGGCGGGGAGTTATTCGTTTCCGGGGCCTTTGGAGTCGGCGTCATCCATGCCTTCAAAATGGAATTTCACCGGGCGGCTGGGAACGACCGTGGAGATGGCGTGCTTGTAAATCATCTGGCTCACCGAATTCTTGAGCAGTACCACGAACTGATCGAAGGATTCGATCTGCCCCTGGAGCTTGATGCCGTTGACCAGAAAAATGGATACGGGAACATGCTCTTTACGCAAGGTATTGAGGAAAGGGTCTTGTAAGGCTTGCCCTTTTTGCTGACTCATGACAGTTCTCCTGTTCTGTTCTTATGTCCTGTTGCTTTCCGGTCATTCTGGTTCTTCGAACTACCGGTCCTTTATCCCTGGCCGGAGGGAATACATATAGTATAACCGCAGACCTGACTTCATAGACGCATGGTTTCGCGCAAATAGTCCCGACATTCTTTTTCCGGCAGCAATTCGCTGCTGTCGAGCACACGAATATCGGGGTAACTGCGCAGCCAGGTGATCTGGCGCTTGGCGAATTGGCGTGTCGCGGCCACGGCTTTCTCGGTCATTTCACTATAGTTGACTTCTTTAATCAAGTATTGCCAAATCTGCCGATAACCGACGGCGCGCATGGACGGCATGGTCAAGCTGAGACCGTCCAAACGGGTCAATTGTTCCACTTCGTCGATAAATCCCTGTTTCAGCATGTCCGCGAAACGATCCGCGATGCGCCGATGCAGAACTTCCCGGTCCTGGGGCCAAACAGCGATTTTTACCGCCCGATAAGGAAATGAATGGCCGTGCTTCGCGGCGTTCAATGCGCTCGGCGTTTGCCCAGTCAGTTCATGTATTTCAAGCGCGCGCTGAATACGCTGGGCATCGTTCGGATGAATGCGCGCCGCGGATTCCGGATCGACTTCCTGCAAACGCGCGTGCAGGCGCGGCCAGCCAAGCGTCGCGGCCTCGTCCGACAATCGCGCGCGCACCCCGGGGTCGGCGGACGGCAGATCGGACAATCCGAAATCGAGCGCGCGAAAATAAAACATCGTGCCGCCGACCAGCAGCGGAATTTTACCCGATCGGGTGACCGCCTCCATTTCGCGCCGGGCATCCGTACAAAATTCGGCCGCCGAATAAATCTCGCGCGGGTCGCGGATGTCGATCAACCGGTGCGGCGCGCGCGCCAGTTCGTCGGCCGTGGGCTTGGCGGTGCCGATGTCCATGCCGCGATACACCTGCGAGGAATCGACACTGATGATTTCCACCGGCAGGGTTTCGTGCAGCGCCAGGGCGAGCGCGGTCTTGCCCGCCGCCGTCGGGCCCATGAGGAAAATAGCAGGCGGAAGATCGGACATTAGGAACTGATCCGGATATTTGTAGGGTGGGCACCGCCCACCATAATAGGGCTTCGATTACTGCTCGATGGTGGGCAATGCCCACCCTACGTCAACTGTCAATTCTGTGAAAATTTATTTTTCCGGCCGCATGTGCGGGAACAGCAGCACGTCGCGGATCGAAGGCGAATCGGTGAACAGCATCACCAGACGGTCGATGCCGATGCCCTCGCCGGCGGTCGGCGGCATGCCGTGTTCGAGGGCGCGGACATAATCCTCGTCGAAGTGCATCGCCTCCTCGTCCCCCGTTTCCTTCTCCGCGACCTGCTTGCGGAAACGCTCGGCCTGGTCCTCGGCGTCGTTGAGCTCGGAGAAACCGTTCGCGATTTCGCGCCCGCCGACGAACAGTTCGAAGCGATCGGTGACGCCCGGGTCCTTGTCGTTGCGTCGCGCCAGCGGCGAGACCTCGGTCGGATAGGAGGTGATGAAGGTCGGATCTTTTAACTTTGACTCGACTGTCTTTTCAAAAATTTCGAGTTGCAGCTTGCCGGCGCCGTACATGTCCTTGACCGGCACTTGCAAGCGCGCGGCGATCCGGCGCAAGGCGTCGAGGGAGTCGAGATCGGCCTCGCGGATGTCGGGATTGAAATGAAGCACCGCTTCCCGCAGAGTCAGGCGCCGGAAAGGCTTGCTGAAATCGTATTGGTCGCCCTGATACATGATCGTCTCGGTGCCGAGCACGCTCCGCGCCAGGCCGCGCAGCATTTCCTCGGTGAGATTCATCAGGTCGTGATAATCGGCATAGGCCTGATAAAACTCGAGCATGGTGAATTCGGGGTTGTGCCGCGTCGACAAGCCTTCGTTGCGGAAATTGCGGTTGATCTCGTAGACTTTCTCGAAGCCGCCGACGATCAGGCGCTTGAGATACAGCTCCGGCGCGACGCGCAGGAACAGGCTCATGTCGAGCGCGTGGTGATGGGTCACGAACGGCCGCGCCGCGGCGCCGCCCGGAATCACCTGCATCATCGGCGTCTCGACCTCGAGGAACCCGCGCTCGTCGAGGAACCGGCGGATCGCGCGGACGATGGCGGTGCGGGTGCGGAAGGTGTTGCGCGCCACCTCGCTCATAATAAGGTCGAGATAACGCTGGCGGTACTTGGTCTCGGTATCGGTCAGGCCGTGATATTTCTCGGGCAGCGGCCGCAGCGACTTCGCCAGCAAGCGCGCCTCGTCGACCTTGATCGACAGTTCCCCGGTCTTGGTCTTGAACAGCGTCCCTTCGGCGCCGACGATGTCGCCGATGTCCCACTTCTTGAAATCCTCGTAAGCCTTTTCGCCCACGGCGTCACGGGTCACGTAGACCTGGATACGCGCGGACATGTCCTGCAGGTGGGCGAAGCTGGCCTTGCCCATGACGCGCCGGGTCATCATCCGTCCCGCCACCTTCACCCGCACATTGCGGGTTTCGATCTCGGCCGGGTCTCTCCCGCCGTATTCGGCGTGCAGCTCCCCGGCGACCACGTTGCGGCGAAAGTCGTTGGGGAAAGGATTGCCCTGCTGGCGCAATTCCGCGAGCTTCTGGCGACGCAGGGCAATCTGTTCGTTCTCGTCGTTTTCTTCCGTCATTTTATTTACATGTCAGATATTTGTATGACTTGCATCATGCATTGCATCAGCTCTTGACCAGGCCGCTCTTGAGGCTCGCGTCGATGAATTTATCGAGGTCGCCGTCCAGCACCGCCTGCGGGTTGCCGGTTTCGACGCCGGTGCGAAGGTCCTTGATCCGCGACTGGTCCAGCACGTAGGACCGGATCTGGTGACCCCACTCGATGTCCGACTTGCTGTCCTCCAGCTTCTGTTTTTCCTTGTTGCGCGCCTGGAGTTCGCGCTCGAAAAGCCTGGATTTCAGCATCGCCATGGCCGAAGCCCGGTTGCGATGCTGGGACCGATCAGACTGGCATTGAACCACAATCCCGGTCGGAATGTGCGTGATGCGTATCGCCGAATCGGTCCGGTTCACGTGCTGGCCGCCGGCGCCGCTGGCGCGATAGGTGTCGATGCGCAGATCTGCCGGATTGACCTCGATCTCGATATTCTCGTCCACCTCGGGGTAGGCAAAAACCGAAGCAAATGAAGTGTGGCGGCGGTTCCCCGAGTCGAAGGGGGATTTTCTGACCAGCCGGTGCACGCCCGACTCGGTGCGCAGGTAACCGTAGGCGTAGGGGCCGGTGAATTTGACCGTGGCGCTCTTGATCCCCGCCACTTCGCCCTCGGATATCTCCAATATCTCGGTTTTGAAACCGTGCTTGTCGCCCCACATGAGATACATGCGCAGCAGCATGTTGGCCCAGTCCTGTGCCTCGGTGCCGCCGGAGCCAGACTGGATGTCCATGAACGCGTTATTGGCGTCCATTTCGCCCGAGAACATGCGCTGGAATTCGAGTTCGCCCAGTTGCTTTTCCAGGTGACCGAGATCGCCGGACACCGACTTCACGACGTCGGCGTCATTTTCCTCGCGGGCCAATTCCAGCAGTTCGCGCGCCTCGGCCAACTCCGTGGCCAGCCGGGTCAGGGTGCCGACTTCGGTTTCCAGGCGCGCGCGTTCACGGCCCAGTTCCTGGGCCCGCTGGGGGTTGCTCCAGACGTCGGGTTGCTCGAGTTCGCGCTGAACTTCGGTCAGGCGATGCTGTTTGGAATCGAAGTCAAAGGTACCCCCGTAAGACCTGGGAACGATCCTGGAGGTCACGCAGTCGGTTGAACAGAGGATTCAGGTCTTCCATTGCCGGGTCGCCGATGGCTGAAAATTATAGAAACTTTAATTACAGGAATCAGGTTGTTACAAATTTTTATTAAGATACTGGTTGATGCACGAAATGTCTAGAACCTATCTCAAAAACGCTCCGGCAGATATTTGTAAGGTGGGCATCGCCCACCAACACGGCTTCGCTGGCTGTCCGACGGTGGGCAGTGCCCACCCTACGTCTATTTTGAGACAGGTTCTAGGAAACCTTCACGCCCAGCACTTCGCCGGTCACTTTCTTGATCGCTTTGACGAGCCCCGGCGACTCGACATCCACCATCTGCTCCAGCACCCACTTGTTGTCCGTGGCCTCCATGGCCCGGGAGACTTTCTCGCCCAGGTAACGCAACACGCTGTAACTCGGGTCGCGGCCGTTGAATTCGAGCTCCGAGTAGTCGGCGAACCGGGCATTCAATGTGCTGACGAAGTCAGCCGCGTAGGCGCCGGGCCCGACGAATTCTTCCAGATTGACGGAAGTGATGCGCGCCAGGTGCTTGCCCAGGGCGTTGATGAAGCGGCCGCGCTCCTCTTCGCTCAGCTGACCGTACACGATCCGGTCGGCGCACTGGACCAGAAACGCGATGATCTCGGTGATCACGGCCGTGACCTGGCGATCGCCGCCCAGCGGATAGCCTTCCTTTTCCATATGACGCACGGCTTCCTGCGCGATGCGCCAGATGTTCGTGGCCACCACGCTGGCGCGATCTTCCAGCGTCTTGGGGCCTTTCTTGCGAAATTTGGTTTTCAGCGGCAATGCCATGGCCGGCATTATAAGAGAGTTTTGGTTTCCTGCGGAGTCGCGACGCGAGTACCCTTCGACGTTTCAGGGTATTTTTCGCTCCTGGCTCCGGTATCTGGCAGAATGCGGGCGCGCATTTAGATGGAGTCACCCATGTCTGAACCCGATATGAATCTGTCGAGCGGGATTGCCGCTTTCGAAGCCAAGGAATTCGCCAAGGCGTTCAAATTTCTTTCACCGCTGGCGGAAACCGGCAACGACCAGGCGCAATACCGTCTCGCGGTGATGTACCAGAACGGCCTGGGACACGTGCGCAACGAAATGCTTGCTTATAAATGGATGCGCGCCGCCGCCGAACAGGGAAACTCCCTGGCCCAGCACGGCCTGGGATTCATGTACATGCAGGGCGAATGCGCCCCGAAAAACGAAAAGCTGGCGGTGGAATGGTTCCGCCGCGCCGCCGAGCAGGGACTGGCCGGCTCACAGATGACGCTGGGGATGCTTTACGAGCAGGGAGTCGGCGTGGAAAAGAACGAAGCCGAAGCCCGGAAATGGTACGAGATGGCCCGGAAAAATTCGTGAACGCGCGGACCGCGCCGGACGCGGTCCGCCATCGCGAAAAGAATTACTTCTTGGCCCAGGAGACGAAACCGTCGGTCTTGCCCGCGTGGCCGTCGTCGTAACCGGCATTGTAAGCGTCGTTCAGGCGCTGCTCTTCACGCTTGGGATTGTGCAGAAAACCGCACGCCCATCCGTTGATGTATTCCTTGTCAACACCCTTCTTTTCCATCGTGTTGATGGTTTCATAATACGCTTTGTTCATGAACGCACTCCTGAATGAATTCTTGGCATTGGAACGGCGGTAAAACGGCGCCTATATTACCCATTGAAACCCGGTTTTCAAGAATAAAATCGCCGGATTATCTATTCCTTTATATATATTCACATGTTTATTCGGGATATTCGGCGGTGGCAATGCCTGTCCGGTTGAAACGCCGGCGATCGGAACCGGCGGAATTCCCGCTGGTCTCGGGACAGGCCCCGGACCTATACTTTCCCAATATCCCGTGAAACAGCCCGCCATGCTCAACCTAGGACAACTGGTCAACGCCGTGCAGAAAAACTGCCACATCTCCGACGCGCGGCACGCCGGTGACTTCACGCTCTGCATCTTCCTCCTCAAGATGCGCGAATTCTATCGCTGGGAGCACGACATCCCGTTCGCCAGTGAACTGCCGAAGAGCGAGGTCGGAACCTGGCTGCAGGAACGCGAAGGACTGTGGTCCGACCTGGAGTCGAGCGCTTTCGAGCCGCTCCCGCTCGAAACCGGCCACCTCGATCCGTTCGACGCGGAAACCGTCAACCGCGAACTGATTCCCCATGGATACGTCTACAGCGGCGGCTACGGCCGCTTCAGCAAGCCGCATTTCTTCCTCGGCACGCTGCTCAAAAAGGAACAACGCAACGGACATACGATTTACATCTCCTCCTGCGAATACGCGCGCGACCTGGAAGCGCCGCCGGCCATGCTGCAGGGGAAAACCATCTATGTCCGCCAGGAATCGGTGCGCCGGTTCGTGTGGGAGAAAATCGAGGAATGGCGCTGGAACCGCAAAAACGAGGCCATGGAACGGGCGCTGGCCTGCTACGCGTTCGAAATCGACATGAACTCGGCGCTCGAACGCATGACCGAAAACGAGACCGAAACGATGATCCTGCACGAACTGGGCGAAGGCCTGGTCGGAGAGAAGCTCGGGCCGGAATGGCAGAAAATGCTCGCCACGTTCTCGCGCTCGAAGGCCGAAATCATGGTGCGCGCCGTGCGCGACATCCTGGCCGATTGTCTCTCCACCCTGCCGGGCCTGCTGTCATCGAAAAACGTCGCATCGCTGCATTTCTATTTCGCCAATTTCACCGGCATGCGCAAACATCTCTTTCCCGAAGCGATCGAAGCCTATCGCCGCTGGGTGGCAACCGACGATCTCCGGCCGCTGCAAGCGCTGGTCGAATCCGGACAGCGTCGCTGGGACGAAACCGCGCGTGCGATATTGGACCTGTACCGGGAACACGGCTATGCGGCCGCGATCGAAAAGCTGCTCGAACCGGCGACGGATTCGGAACCGCCGCTATGCGTGCCGCCGAAAGCCGCCTCGCAATCATGAAACTCAACGTCATCGTGGATGAGCGGGTTTACGCCGTGGACGTTCCGCCGCCGATGCTGCACGAGGCCGAGGATTTCTACCGCACCATGGATCGCGACATGGACCGCGGCTGGCAGATGGGCCCCGAATTCATCGAGAATCCCGACCGGCTGCAGCGCTGCCAGATCGCGGCCAACAAATTGCTGGTGTCGCTCAGCGGCGCCAACGAAACCATGGTCACGCTCATGGCCGGTTACATTCTCAAGCGGTTGCCGGGCATCAGCGGCGTGCGCATCGACACCGGCGGCGAGATGCTGCACACCGAAATGCTTTATGAAAAACCGGACAGCCGCCCCGCCCCGTCGCCGCCCGCGGGTCCCACGTCGCCGGCGCGCAAGCTGGGCAAGCTCGAGGCCATGGAACAGGCCGGCAAGGATGTCACCAAGGTGTACCAGGTCGGCAAAAGTTACCGCTTCGCGGTGCGCGACCTGCGCACCGGCGAGTGGCTCGAATCGGGACCCAGCGACACGGAACAGGAAGCGTACGAAAAAAGAATGCAGGCGTACAAGCGCCGTCTCGATGAACTGACCGGATCATCCACCTAGGGAAGCTCTGATTAAGTCCGTTCGTGGTGAGCCTGTCGAACCATGAACGGACGAATCACCTGTTATTTACGGTCTTTCCCGTTCACCCTTCGACAAGCTCAGGGCGAACGGGAGACTTAATCAGAGCTTCCCTAGTTACACTCAAGGCATCGCCGCCCAGTAACGGTACATCGCCACCGTCAGATCCGTCTGCGTCAGCATGCCCACCAGCCGCCGCTCCTGGTCCACGATCGGGACGTGGTGGATATTGTGCTCGGAAAACAGCGGGATCAGCGACACGATGTGCATGTCTTCCGTGGCGGTGATCGCCGGCGACGCCATGATGTGGCCCACGACCTCGGGCTTGTCCGTCGTCATGTCCGGCGTGCGCCGTATGAAACTGCGCAACCGGTCGAAGAAGCGCGGATGCGCGCGGTGCGTGTCGGCGCGCTTGAGGAAATCGATAATCGTGACCACGCCGATGACGCGGCGCGCGCGGTCGATCACCGGCATGCCCTTGAGTTTGCGCCGGCGCATGGTCTCCCACACCGTTTCTATCTCGTCGCCATATTCGGCGGTGGCGACGTCCCGCACCATGATATCGCGGCAGTAAACCTCGCCCATCTGCCTGCGCATGTGCCGCAGGGAGGCGCGGGTATAGATCTGCTCGAGATCCTCTTCCGTGACGTCGATGTAGGAGTTCATTTCCTTCAAGGCTCCCTCGATGTCCTCCTTGTTCAGGGCCATGCGTCCGAAAGTCAACGCCGGCGGCGGAGACGGTTTTTCGCCGGTCGCCGCGGGCGACAGCATCGGATACCGGCGGCCGGGGAACATGTTGTTGATATAGAGCGCCAGCACGAACAGTATGACGACATTCAGTCCCACAGGGGACAGCAGCGCGCCGTAACCGAGCGCATGCATCTCCTGACCGCTGATCACCATCGCCAGCGCCGTCGCTCCGCCGGGCGGATGCAGGCAGTTCAGCAGGTGCATGGCGAAGATGGCGAGCGCGACCGCCATCGCCGCGGACAGGTAAACGCCGGGAATGAACTGGTAGCAGACGATGCCGATCAGCGCGGAGACCAGATGCCCGCCGACGAAAGGCCAGGGCTGGGCCATGGGACTGTGCAAGGCCGCGAACAACAGCACCGACGACGCGCCCATGGAGGCAATCATGATCGGCGCGGCGCTGCGTCCGAGGCTGGCGCACAGGATGCCGGTCAGAAGAATGCCGAAGAACGCGGCCAGCGCGGAAACGACTTTTTCGGTCAGCCCGACCGGCGCGGACGGATGGGCCAGCGAGGCGACCAGTTTCTTGAGAAGCATGTGTCAGTCAGGCCGGTTTGACGCGCGCCAAGGGCGCATAAGATAATCAAAAACGTCCCCCATTGCACACCGCTCCTCCGGAATTCCCATGCACGAGGTCAAACCGCTCTCCTTTATATACGAGATCAAAAATGCCCTGCCGGGTGAGCTGTGCCGCGACATGATCCGCCGCTTCGAGACCAATACCGACCAGCAATACGCCGGCCGCATCGGCCAGAATCAATCCGAAGAAAACAGCGTCAAGAAAACCACCGACCTGCGCATCAGCGGACGCGTTGACTGGAAAGACGTGGACAAGGCGCTGATGCAGTCGCTGGCCGGCGCCTTCAACGAATTCGGCCAGACGTTCCCGTTCTTTGCTGCCAACTCGTTCAAGGACATCGGCTACAACATGCAACGCTATCTGCCGGGCGAATATTATCACTGGCATGTCGATGGCGGCCCCGGACCCTTCAGTCAGCGCCAGCTGGTCGCGCTCTGGTATCTCAACGACGTCGCGGGCCCCGGCGGTGAAACCGAATTCCCGCTGCAAGAGGTGCTGGTGCGTCCTGAAGAAGGCAAGCTCGTTCTGTTCCCGCCCTTCTGGACCCATATCCATCGCGCCGTGACGCTGGAAAAAGGCGTGAAATACATCGCCACCACCTGGGTCTGCTTCGCCTAATACCTTCTTTGCCCTCAACTTTTTTCCTCTGGCTTCCCCTGCCCAAAAACCTTTAAAATACGCCCTTATAAGCAGTTAATAATTTATTAATAAACACGAATTACCGTCGCTTCAACGACGGGCGGAGGAGATAGAGTCATGACGTATCCGGAGTTCGCCGCCGGAACCTCGGCGGCGATGTTCTTGGGCGTGCGCAACACGCGGCGTTCCCGCGGATCGGGATTTGCGCCGTCAACGTGCGTCGCGGCGCGATTGTGTCACGGCCATGGCGTGCACTGAACCGGCTGCTTCCAAGGACGGAACAAATCAACAAACCTGGCCGAAGGAAGTAGAAACCGCACTGGCGCGCGGAGATTGCGCCACGCTCGATTCCTGGCTGGAACGAATTGTACCCGCCTCCGCCGATCCGCAAGCCGCTACCGATCTGTGCGGCGCCGACAGTCTCGCCGCGTGCCTGTTCAGCGCACTTTTCTTCCGTCTGCCAGATCACCCGCAACTGGCCGAATGGGCCGAGCGTGCACGCGAAAGTCTCGCCGCCCTGCCGCATGCGCCGCGGCTGACGCTCGCGCGCCGGCTGCTGCATTACAATATCTTTTTCGGGCGTCCGGCGCGCAACGCGCTGCTGATGGATTCATTGCGCGCCCAGGGCATGGATCGTGCTCGCGCGCCGGCAACGCAAATTCAGTGGCGACTTCTGCAAGCGCTCCACCATAATTCCCTCGGGATGCATGCCGACTGTCTGACGACCGTTCGCCGGGCGCAGGAGCTTTCCCGCCGACACGATATTCAGCAATGGTCCACGATGCTGCGCGCGCTGGATGTTTCCGCCAATCTCGGCCTGAACGACCTGGATGCCGCGCGCCGCGCGTGGGAAGCGCCCCATCCCGAAAAATCGCATCACGGTCTTCTCGGCACAGCGCATCTTCATCAATTGGGCGCGCGGCTGGCGCTCGCCGGCGGCGACCAGGCGCTTGCCCAGGAACACGCCGAAGCGGCGCTGCGCGCCACCGCGCGCGCCGGCGCGCCGCTTTTCCAGGCGCTCGCCTGCCTGACCGCCGCGGAAGTGCATCTGGAACGAGGCGCCTTCGATGCCGCGGAGCCGATGCTGCGGGAAACCGAACAAATCGCCCGGGACACCGGCAGCGCCAAACTCGCCTGTCTCAGTTCCCTGGCGCGAGCGTGGCAAGCGATGCGGCCGGACGCAATCGAGCAGGACAACGAGGACCTGCGCATCGGGCTCGGTCTCGCCGCGCGCCATGGCTACAGAAATTTTTCCTGGTGTCCGCCGCGCATGATGGAGACGTTGTGCATCAAGGCGCTGGAGAATGGAATTGAAACCGGCTACGTGCGCGAACTGGTGAAAACGCACCGACTGGCGCCGTCATCGACACCGGTACATGTCGAGGCATGGCCGTGGCCGATCAGGATATACACGCTCGGTCGTTTCACGATTCTTGCCGACAACCAGCCGATACGCGCCGGCCGCAAGGCCCAACACAAACCGCTCGAGCTGCTCAAGGCGCTGATCGCCCAGGGCGGACGCGAAGTCGGCGAAGACACGCTCACCGCCGCCCTGTGGCCGGACACCGAGGGCGACGCCGCGCGCCGCGCATTCGACACCACGCTGCACCGGTTGCGCCGGCTTTTCGGCCATGATCGCGCGATCGTTTTGCATGACCGGCGGTTGAGCCTCGACGGCCGTCTCTGCTGGGTGGACACCTGGGCGCTCGAACGCCTGCTGTCTGAGACGGAGACGTTGCTGGCCAACCCTTCCGCCGATCCTCACGGCTTCGCGCTCGCCAACATCGCCGGGCGCGTGCAATCCCTGTATCACGGCGCATTCCTCGGCAAGGAAGCCGGCGCATCGTGGTCGATCACCCTGCGCGAGCGCCTGCGCAGCCGCTACCTGCGGCATATCACCGGCGTGGGCGAGCGCTGGCAGCAGCTCGGCCGCTGGAACCGCGCGATCGAATGCTATCGCCGGGGTCTCGAGGTGGATGACCTGGCCGAGCAGCTTTATCAGAACCTGATGCTCTGCCATCAGCAGATCAACCAGCGCAGCGAAGCGCTGTCCGTGTACCGCCGTTGCCGTTTCGTGCTTTCCGTCGTGCTCGGCATCGCGCCGAGCCCCGCCACCGAATCCCTGCACCAGCGTCTGCGCGCGGGCCGCTGAGCCCGTTGCCCCTCTTCCTGAAGTTCTCCGCGTGATTTTCACGCGCGCGTCTGTCGGCGCGCGCTGTATTCCACCTTTGCATCTTCTTATCTCGCAATCGTCCTATGAGATTTATGTAAATGCTTTGATACCCCCACCCTGTCCCTCCCCCGCAAGGGGGGAGGGAAACCTTTCTCGAACCGTGTTTCCTCGGCGGGAAAAACAGGGATTCCCCCCTCCCCTCGCGGGAGGGGGATAGGGGGAGGGGGCAACCGATGTGTCAACCATTTCCGTAAAGCTCGATAAGCGCCGCGCCCTTTTCGCGAATCCGTAAGCCATCCGTAAGTCCGGCGGCGGCATGCTACGCGACACGCTGAACAACCTGAAGAAGGTGGGGCCTGTGGAAAGTTATGTCGTGCGCATCTATCGCCGGTATGCCGCGGAACCCAACCGGGTCGTGGGACTGGTCGAGCATCCGGAACAGGGCACCATGGAGCGGTTCAACGGCGTGACCGAACTGATCAAGATTTTGCTGGCGCCGCCGCAGGCCGCCGAAACCGCCGCGGCGCCGGAAGAGAGAAACCGGATCAGCGCGCGCAGCTAGTCGCCGCGGAGGAGCGGCGATTCACGGCATCGCGCGAAAACCGGCAACCAGGAAAAGAGACGACGACAAAACGACAGATTTCATTCCGCAACTCCGCATAGCGCAGGGACGCGCATTTTTTTCGGAACTGCGTGGAACAGAATAAACCAGAGCACGGAAAACACCACGAGGAGTCATAATCATGCAAGCAAGCATCAACCGCCGGAAGACCGCCGGACTGGTCGGACGCATTTCGTTATTCACGCTCATCATCGCCATCGCTGCGTGGCTCCCGATCGCGCCCGCGCAGGCGGCGTCGGTTTCATTCTTCCTCGATCAATCCAACAAGCTGCCGGACGGAGCCAATTATCTTTCCGTCACACTCACCGACAGCGAGAGCGGCGTGAATGTTCTGGTGAAGACTCTCGATCCGCTCAACAGCATCGCCGGCGGCCACTTCGGCATCCAGTCGTTCGGCTTCAACTTCACGAGCAACTCCCTCTACGAGATCACGGATCTGCCGGACTACTGGAAGGTCCAGAAAGACAAGCAGATGAGCGAATTCGGTCGCTTCGACATCCGCCTGCAGGGCAAGGGCAAGGCGCGCACCGACACGCTCAGTTTCACGGTCGGCGGCGTCACGCTTGCGGATTTCGATGACTACTTCGCCGCCCATGTCGCGGGATTCGAATGGTGCAAACTCAACGATGAAAATCGCGACGGGAAAAACAAGTGGTGCGGCGGCAAAGACTGCGTCAGCAGCGCCTATTTCGGCGGCGGCACGCCCACGGCGGTGCCGTTGCCCGCGGCGGCGTGGCTGTTCGGCTCGGGACTGCTGGGATTGGTCGGCGTGGCGCGGAGGAAAACCTAACCCATTCCATTATGAAGGCCGACCATTACTTTACAATTTGTAACACTTAAATTAATTCAAGAATAATCAACCGGAGGAATGCTTTGTACAACAATTCAAAAAAACGTAGTGTCTTGTTACTCTTTTCTGGCCTCCTGCTTATCTCAGCAAGTTCCGCACAGGCAGCATCCATCAGCGCCTCGTCCGCGGTGTTGTACGACGAGGGCTGGAGCGGTTTGACCCAGATTAATGGACCTGTTGGCGGCAACACCAGCGCGGTGAGCTACACCACCACCATCGGCCTATCGGCCGGGGCTTATGGCGATGCCTCGTACGGCGCGCTGCATGCCGATGCGTCCTCGGTAACGGCAGGCGATCACACCCAGACGCGCGCCCAGGGCTCAGCCTCCTGGATCGATCAACTGACGATTTCCAGCGCCACGCAAACCGGAACCGCGTTCGCTCACGCCAGCTTCTTTTTAACGGGCGGCCTGGCTTCCTACTCCGACCCGCTCTCGGTGGGTGCGGTCGGTAATTCGACCGTCGCGGCGACGGTAAGAATCAACGGCGGAACGGTGTTTTCAACAACGGGGCAGATCGTGTCACGCAACGGCGCCATCACGACTGACGATAAGCGCCTCGGCCTGGCCGTGAACGGAGTTTATGAAACCAACCCCTCGAGCAGTTTGACGGGCGTATTCTCGTTCGATATCCCCTTTACCTTCGGCACCGCATTCCAGATGTCCGCGGACCTGACCGCCTTCACGCAGGCAATGGCGAGCGCCCCCAACGATCTCGCCAGCGCCTACAGCAACTTTGGTTCGTCCGGTTACTGGGGCGGAATCAGCAGTGTGCATCTGGCGGATGGCACCGTGCTGAGTGGATACAGCCTTGCCTCCGAATCAGGCTTCGATTGGAGCAACGCCTACCCCACCGCCGCGCCCGTGCCCGTTCCCGCCGCCTTGTGGCTGTTCGGTTCGGGGCTACTGGGGCTGATCGGCGTGGCGCGGCGCAAGAAAGACGCGTAACCAAGTTAAAGTTCGAGGACCGTCCGCCGCGAGGCGGTGGACGGTTTTGTGGCATAGTAGCGCCGCCCATGTCCACGCGCGGCATTTGAAATGGTTTCCCTCGCTATCCTGACGCTCGTCTGCGTTCTTACTTATTCCTTTGAAATCGTCTTCGGCCTGGCCGGCACGATCCTGATGCTGCCGCTGCTGAGTCATCTTTATCCGCCCAAGACGCTGGTGATCTACTCGGTGCTGCCGCAGATCCTGGTAGCCGTCATCGGGCTGGTGCGCTCGCCCGTGAAAATCGACCGAAAGTTCATGGCCGGCATGCTGTGCTTCGCCGGGCTCGGCGCCATCGCGGGTTTCGCCCTCTTCTATTATTTTTCGGCGTCGGTGTTCCAGGTATTGCTCGCCTCGGCCATCACCGCCGCCGGTCTGTTTCTGGTGATCGCACCGCACCGGGCGAAGTTCAACCCGGTCGGCATGCGCGTCATGGATACGCTCGCGGGCGCTTCGCAGGCGCTGTTCGGCATCAGCGGCCCGATCGCCATGACGCGGCTGCTCGCGACCTTCCACGGGAAGAACCTGGTGCGCCATTATGCCTTCGCGTTCTTCCTCGCCATGAACGGCCTGCGCGCGACCGAATACGCCGTCCACGGCACCTACACCGGCGAAATCCTCGAGATGATGGCCGTCAGCACGCCGTTTCTCGCCGTCACGCTCTGGTTCAGCAACCAGCTGCACCTGCACGTCAACGAACAAATGTTCCGGCGCGTGGTGGCATGGATGATCCTGCTCGGCGGGCTGTCGCTTTTTTACCGATAGCGACTCCCCTATACTTCCGCCAAACCAACCGGAAACGCCCATGCTGCTTCACATTCCCTCGGTGCTGAACCGCAACCAGCTGGATACCGTCCGCCAGCTGCTGGCCGACGCGAACTTCGTCGACGGGAAACTTTCCGCCGGCGCGGCGGCCCAACGCGTCAAGCACAACCAGGAACTCGACAAGCGCGCGCAGCAGATGGAGATATTGAACAACATCGTCATGAATTGTCTGGTGCAGCATCCGGTTTACCGCGCCGGCGCCCTGCCCTTGCGCGTGGCCGCGCCCTACTACGCGCGCTACACGCCGGGCATGGAATACGGCGATCATCTGGACGATGCCATCATGGGCACCGATGGAGTGCTTTACCGTTCCGACGTCGCCATTACCATTTTCCTGAACGAACCGGACCAGTACGACGGCGGCGAACTGGCGATCCGCACCAGTTTCGGCAGCAATGAAGTCAAGCTGCCGGCCGGCGACGCCGTCATGTATCCCGCCTCCAGCCTGCATCGCGTGAACCGGGTCACGCGCGGCGAACGGCTCGTGGCCGTCACCTGGTTGCAGAGCCTGGTGCGCGATCCGGCGCGGCGCGAACTGCTCTACCAGCTCAACACGGCGCGCGAGAAACTGCTGAAGACGGCGCCCGACGCCGAGGAGACCGCACAGGTCAATACCGCCTACATGAACCTGATCCGGATGTGGAGCGATATATAGCCCGACAAAGGAGAACCGGCCATGAAGTACAAGATCTACAAAAATGACGCGGAATGGAAAGAAATCCTCACGCCGGAACAATACCAGGTCACGCGCGAAAAAGGGACGGAGCGCGCCTTCACCGGCGAGTATCACGACTGCCACGATGCAGGCGTCTACAAGTGCATCTGCTGCGGAGCGGAATTGTTCGATTCGGAATCCAAGTTCGATTCCGGCACCGGCTGGCCCAGTTTCTACGCGCCGATGAATGCCGACAACGTCGCCGAAACGGAAGACCGCAGCCTGTTCATGCGCCGCACCGAGGTGCATTGCAACCAGTGCGGCGCGCACCTCGGGCACGTGTTTCCGGACGGGCCCAAGCCGACCGGCCTGCGCTATTGCATCAACTCCGCCTCGCTCAAGCTGAAAAAAAAGTAGACGCCCGCCGACCTCGCATTCCCGGAGAGGCTTGATTGTTCCGGCAATCACGCCATAATGCCGCCCAACCGCCACCGCTCACCACAAATTCGACACCCCTGACATGAAAAGAGTCGAGCACGCCCTGGAAGTCGTGATATTCACCAGCCGCTGGCTGCTGGCGCCGTTCTACATCGGCCTGGTCGTCTCCGTGGCCATGCTGCTGGTCAAGTTCGCGCAGGAATTCCTGCATCTGCTGCCGCATTTTCTCGCGAGCGCGGAAAGCGAGGTCATCCTGGCGATCCTGACGCTGGTGGACATGTCGCTGGTCGCCAACCTGCTGCTCATCATCATCTTCAGCGGCTACGAGAATTTCGTCTCCAAGATCGACACCGCCGGCCACGAGGATCGTCCCGAATGGATGGGCAAGGTCGATTTCTCCGGATTGAAGATCAAGGTCATCGCCTCCATCGTCGCCATCTCGGCCATCGAGTTGCTGAAGGCGTTCGTCAATATCGGCGCCTACACGACCGAGCACCTGGCGTGGAAGGTCGGCATCCACGTCACGCTGCTGGTGTCCGGCGTGATGTTCGCGCTGATGGACCGTATCGCCGTAGGCAGCGGCAAGCATCACGACGGCAGGAAGCATTAACAAGGGAACCTCTGATTTATTCCGTCATTCCGGCCAAGGGCCGAAGGCCCGCGAGCCGGAATCCAGGAAAATCATATGAACCTATCTCAAAGAATCAAACTCCCTCCCCCTTGATGGGGGAGGGTTGGGGTGGGGGTGAAAAGTGTCATCGGGAAAAGCAGCAAAAATCCTTCCCCCTCCCCCTAGCCCCCTCCCGCGAGGGGAGGGGGAAATAATTTTGAGATAGGTTCATATTAACTGGATGCCGGCTTTCGCCGGCATGACGAAAATCGAATTAATCAGATCTTCCCAAGGTAACTTCCGTCCGCCGGCAACTGCCGCAGACGCTGATTCGAGACAGAAGCCGACGCGCTACGCGGCCGGCAGCGCGATCTTGTGTTCCGTGCTGTACAAATAGTCCTTGAACACGTGCTCCGCGGTGAGCAGCTGATAACTTCCGTCGGGGAGACGGCGCGACGTGTCCTTGAGGCGGTAGGTGTAGTGCCCGCAGGTCCAGCAGTCGAAGTTGCGCATGTGCGTGCACAGGCAGGTCTTGTCTCTTACTGAAAGGTTCTCTTCGTCCGGATTCTTCTCCAGCTCACGATTGTAGGCTTCGATGTAGGCGCAGTTGCCGTTCCCGTCGAGCAGATAGCCGTAGGCTTCGCAGTTGGGGCGGATGCCGGCGCCGATCGAGGGGCTCCGCTTCAGCATGCGCATCGGATATCCGGTGGGCGAGATCAGATTGACCTCGATGTCCTCTTCGTTGGCCTTGAAATATTCCTGCTTCACCTTGTCCGGCAGGCCGCATTCCTTCGTGACCGTGAAACGCGTCGCCACCTGCACCGCCGCGGCGCCCGCCTCCAGAAATTCCACCGCGTCGGTGCCGGTGAAAATGCCGCCGGCGGGAATCACCGGGATGCTCAATCCTTCCTGCCTCATGTATCGGAGAATTTCATCGACAATCGCCTTGAGGTCGTATTGCGCCCAGTCCATGCCGAAGCCAAGATGTCCGCCGGCGAGCGGGCCCTCGACGATGATGTAATCCGGCAGGCGGTTGAGCCGGGCGCTCTTGCGCAGGAACAGCAGCAGCGCGCGCAGCGAGGAAACGATGATGCCGAATTTCACGTCGCGGAAACGCGGATGGTCCTCGACCAACGCCAGCGATCCCAGATGCAGGCCGGCGCTCAGCGTGATGCCGTCGATGCCGCCGTCCATCGCGGCGGACAGGCGCACCCGCAACGTGTCGCGCGGGCTGCCCATCGTGAGCTTTTCCATGGTGTTGATGAAGATCAGACCGTCGCCTTGCTTCGCTTCCATGGTCCGGCCCACGTGCAGCTTGGTCGCCTCGGCCAGCCGCGCGAGATCGAACTGCACCACCGACTTGTCGCGGTTGGCGACGTTGTATTTGTACTTCTTCTGCTTTTCCTTCACGAAGCCGGTCTTGAAGCGCCGGTCGGAGACGGTGGGCACCATCGCGTCGGAGATGTGTCCGATGCCGCCGAGACGCGCCGCGACCAACGACAGCTCGGCGGTGGAAATGTCGACGCCCATGCCGCCGGTCATGATCGGCGCCAGCTCTTTCTTGCCGAGCCTCAGCCGGAAATCATCAACGCGTTTCATAAAGACCCAAAAATATCTCCTACCGCAAAGACGCGAAGGACGCAAAGAAAAGATCGGGAGAATAAACCCGGAAAATCTTTGCGCTCTTTGCGCCTTTGCGGTGAATAATCGTATGAATCATTCATTCGCCCTTGGCCACCGGGCGGCTGGGATCGGCGATCCACTCGCTCCAGCTGCCGGCGTACAGTTTCGCGCCCGACAGTCCGGCATGTTCCATCGCCAGAAGATTGTGGCAGGCGGTCACGCCCGAGCCGCACATCTGCACCACCCGGTCCGGCGTCACGCCGTCCAACGCGGCCAGATAGTGTTCGCGCAAGGCTTCATCAGACATGAATTCGCCGCTGAAGTCGAGATTGTCTTCGTAGGGCATGTTGATCGCGCCGGGCACATGCCCGGCGACCTTGTCGAGCGGCTCGACGTCACCGCGGAAACGCTCCTCGGCGCGCGCGTCGGCCAGCAGGCCCTCCTTCGCGCGCAGCATTTCCTGCACCTGATCGACGCCCACCCACAGCGCGTTGTCGATCGTCGGATGAAATTGGGCGGCTTGAATCACGGGCACTTCCGGCGTCACCGGTCGTCCTTCACGCTGCCACTTGGGATAACCGCCGTCTAGCAGCGCGACCGCCTCGTGCCCGAGCCAGCGCAACAGCCACCACAGGCGTGCCGCCATGGCGCCGAACGTGTCGTCGTACACCACGACCTGGCGGGTCTTGTCGATGCCCCAACGTCCGAGCTTTTCCGCCAGGACATTGGGGAACGGCAGCGGATGGCGTCCGGTCGCGGGTGTAACCGGCGAGGACAAATCATCGTCGAGATGCGCATAGCGCGCGCCGGGAATATGCCCGGCGGCATAAGCACGCCGGCCGGCCTCGGGGTTGGTCAGGACAAAACGACAGTCCACGACAATCCAGCGCGGATCGCCGACATGCCGGGACAGCGTTTCGGTGTCGACTAAGGTCGTTAAAACCACGAGCGGCAAGTAGCAAGTTTCAAGTAGCAAGAAATACGAATTTTACCTTGCCACTTGCTACTTGTATCTTGCCACTGGGGTTTTAATAGCCGCCCTTGCGGCGCGATTCCGGCAGGCCGGCGATGCGCCCGCCCTGCTTGCTGGGATCCTTCGGGAACAGGTCGTATACGTCTTTCTGAATGACGTTCGTGCCCCATTTGTCCGCCATCGCCTTCACGATGTGCCGGGTATTGGGCTGCTCGCCGCTATTATTGAAGTAGGCGTCGCGCAAGTAGTCGATGATGTCCCAGTGCTTCTGAGTGAGCGTGACACCCTCGCTCGTGGCGATAAATCCCGCAAGCTCCTTGCTCCAATCCTCGGCGTTCTTCAGAAACCCGTTGGCATCGGTGTCAATGGTCTTGCCGTTGAACTCGTAACTCATGGTTCCCCCTTAATTTTCAGAAAAAGTGGCAATACTTGGTCGTTGGCTGCGATTCGAAAAATGCGAATGATACAAAGCGTCGGACTTTAATCCAAGACTGGCCTTAATCCGAGACGGGCTTTACTTCCCGGATGTCCTTGTGCGGAATAAACAGCCCGCAGCCCAGTTTCCGCTCCGGTCCCAGGCCCTGCTGCTGGAGTTTCACGGATTCCTCGACGGTCAGGTCCGCCAGCATCAGGCTGCGCGCGCGGATGGTCCGTTCCGGCGTGGCGATGACGTGCTCCATGCCGCACAGCATTTTCTTCGGTTGCACTCCCATTTCCCGAAACAGCGCCATGGCGTCACGCAAAAAACCGTCCTCATCCGCGCCTTCGCGGGTCACGATATAGCGCGCGAAAACCGTGGTGATCGGACTGAGCGGCTTGACGACGGACTTCTCCACGCGCAGGCGGTTGCCGCCGACATCGAGCGTCCGGCCCGTCAGCGTGGCGGCATCGTCGAGCCGGTGCTTCGGCAGCCGCAGCGTCAGTTTGGTGCGGCGCGACAGATACAGCAGCGCGTCGGCCCGGTCGGGACGCATCCAGCCGTTGCCGGACTCGGCCACGTGGATGGTGTGCAGACCGGCGTCCTTTTCCTGCGAAAACCACGGCAGCGCCTGCTGGATCGCCCGCGACAGCGCGTAGGCGTGATCCACCGGCAAAGCGCGGCAATCGATGCTGTAGACGACGTCCACGATGTCGTCGGGGACGACATAGCGTTCGTTTTCCTTAGCTTCTTGCCAGAACATATTTAATTCATTCACCGCAAAGGCGCAAAGAACGCAAAGGTTTTCCAGGTTTTATTCTCATGAGCTTTTCTTTGCGCCCTTTGCGTCTTTGCGTTGAAAAAATCATAAATCAGTTCACCGGCAACTTCGCCCGGATCGCGTCGCGGTCGATCCACCATTCGTCCTGCACCAGCACGTCCACGACGTTGCGCAGACGCGGCAGAAATTTCGCCGGGTCGTCGAGCTCCAGCTTCTTGAACCAGCGGCTGAACGCCTCCTGGTCCTTCACGTCGCTGTGGCGCCGCGCCACCGTGGCCAGCATCTGGTTGGTATAGAACATCAGGTCCTCGCGCACGCGTCCTTCGGCGCGCAGATCGACGGCGTAATGCGCCGCCGTCGCCGCCACCGCCGCGCCGTCCGAATCCGGCGGCGTCTCGTCGACCACGTGCTGCAGCAACGCCACCGTCAGCTCCGGGTCCACCGGGAAAGTCACCGCCAGCCAGATGCCCTGTCCCAGCGCCGCCAGCGACTCCGGCTGCTCGGACAGGAACATGACGTCGCAGGCCTGCACCGCGCCTTCCCAGGATTCGCGCGCGACGAAAATGTCGAACGCCTCGCGCCCGGCGTCCCAGGCGTCCTGCTTGTTCTCCAGGCGGATGAAGGTGCGGCCGATCTGGAGCAGCAGATCGGCGCGCGCGATCGGATCGTAGTTCGGCGGCAGTTCCAGCATCTGACGCCGGAATTCCTGGAGCTGGGCTTCCAGCAACACCGTGGATTCGGCGGCGTCCTCGCCGCTGTCCGCGTCACCGAGGGATTTATCGTCTTTGAGATATTTCATGGGTGGATTTAGAAAAGAAAATCTTGGCGTTCTTGGCGTCTTGGCGGTTTAAATTACCTGGTCACTGAATGAATGCCGACAAAGGCGCCTTCCAGCCGGTCTTCCCAGTTAGCCGGCGTGTCCGGATAAGGCGGTTTGACGTCGATCTTGAAGAACATCTCCGATTGCGCGCGGTTCCGCACCACTTCGAGCAATTGCTCGAAGTTCTCGATGTCATGATGCTGCAAAAGCACTTCGCTCAGATAAAGCATGATGTCAGCCGTCTGTATCGTTCAAACCGGCGCCACGAATGCGATCATAATAACGCGCCCGATATACCAGTCTAGCGATTCCCTTGTCCACATCATCCGTAAACGCCGTGCGGTTATGTAACACGTTGTTGCAGATCAGGCCCTGGCCCGGCGCCAAACGGAGACGAAACATGTAGGGCGAACCGCCGGCGAGCAGGGTTTCCAGGAAACGCACTGCTTCCTGCGTCACGGCGTCCTGCTTCCACAGAATGGAACGCGTGCGCGCGGTGTAGCGCATGTGCAGGTTTCCCGTCGCGTCCACGGAAAACACGGGGCCGATCGAGGCCGCCCGGGTTTCCTCGCCGGATTCGGTATTGGCCGGGATGGTCATCGCGTCCGACGCCGCCAGCGCGCGCACGTATTCCGGATTGGCGTCGCGCATCAGGATATAGACGATCTCGTGATCCAGCAGACTGTTCTCGCCGCCTTCGGCCGCGGGCGACACGCAGTGCAGCACGAACGCGCGAATGAACGACTCGGGACTGTTGTAATAACCGTCGGTATGCCACAGCAGGCGCCGGTTCGAATACGGGATGTAACCGCGCTGCGATTTGCCGGAAACCACCTGCAACGACGTGATGCCGTCGTCGTCCGCGAGCATGTTGCTGTCCAGGCGCCGCAAACCGAACCGCTCGCCCAGCCGGCGCGGTATCACCTTGTCCTCGAGCCCGCCCAGGCGGCTGGCGTATATGGCCATGTTGGTTTTGCGGCAGCGCTGCCGAATCGCCTCCGCTTCGGCGTCCGTCAGCGCGCGCGGATCGTTGACCTCCACGATCAACCATTCCGCTTTTTCCGGATAGGAATGCAGCTTTGCTTCGCGCCAGCGGCGATAAGCCGCTTCATCCTGCAAGGAAAACGGGCCGGAAGCTGAACCGAGCGGCATGGCGGAGACTGAGTGATTCAATGGGCTTTTCTCATGTAAGCACGCCGGCTTGTAATACGGGCATCCGGCGCGGTTTTCCAGTGGCACGACGGCGAGCGGCCGCAGCTGGACAATACGCCTCAAGAACCCACAGCGGAGACGGGGGTTCTTGTAGGTCGATACGGAAGATATTTGTATTTTCAATCATGAGGTTGATAAAATGCCGCCCGCAACAGCATCTTGCGCATCATTTATATATCCCCTTCGGGGAGGGATATCCCGGTTCCGACTCTCTCTTATGTGTGATTTTTTTATCGCGGCCCCCGATTAGACTCTCCCACCGCAAAGCTTTTGGACTGTTCTGTGCGCAAGCCTGTCTCTTCAAAAAAAGCGTCGCGCCAGCGCAGAAACTATGGAGTCTTTTGCGGCAACAAAACGTTGCCGGAAGACCGAATATACATCCTTCCTACGTGCAGGAGGTAATTGAAATGGCCCAGAATCAACCGAAGAATCCGGAAAAACATTCCACGTTCATTCCGAAAGAGAAAAAATCCACCAAGCCGTTCCACAAGACTCCGCTGCTGGATCAGCTGGAGAGCGGCCCGTGGCCCAGCTTCGTCACCGGCCTCAAGCGCCTGGCGCACGACAACAACATGATGGTCGACCTGCTCGGCCAGTTGGAACATTCCTACACCACCCGCAAGGGCTACTGGAAAGGCGGCACGGTCTCCGTGTTCGGTTACGGCGGCGGCATCATCCCGCGTTTCACCGAACTCATGGGCAGCGACGGCAAGCCCATGTTCCCCGAAGCGAAAGAATTCCACACCCTCCGCGTTCAGCCGCCCGCCGGCAACCACTACACCACCAAGATGCTGCGTCAGTTGTCCGACTCCTGGAAGAAATGGGGCTCGGGCCTGATCGCGTTCCACGGCCAGACCGGCAACATCATGTTCATCGGCACGACCAGCGAGAACACGCAGCACTTCTTCGACGAGATCAACGAGTACGGCTGGGACCTCGGCGGCGCCGGTCCGTGCGTGCGCACCGCCATGTCCTGCGTCGGCGCGGCGCGTTGTGAACAGTCCTGCGCCAACGAGCAGAAGATTCACCGCACGCTGGTGAACAACTTCATCGACGACATGCACCGTCCGGCCCTGCCCTACAAGTTCAAGTTCAAGGTCTCGGGCTGCCCGAACGATTGCATGAACTCGATCCAGCGCGCCGACTTCTCCGTGATCGGCACCTGGCGCGACGACATGAAGGTCGACCAAGCCGAGGTGAAAAACTTCGTCAAAGCCAAGGGCCGCAAGTACGTCATCGACAACGTCGTGACGCGCTGCCCGACCAAGGCGCTGTCGCTGAACGACGACGACACGCTCGCCGTGGACAACCGCAACTGCGTGCGCTGCATGCACTGCATCAACGTCATGACCAAGGCGCTCAAGCCGGGCGACGACAAGGGCATCACCCTGCTCATCGGCGGCAAGCGCACGCTGAAGATCGGCGACACCTTCGGCACCGTGATC
>DAIDLH010000020.1 GCA_027449605.1 Candidatus Muproteobacteria bacterium
AGTAGGCGTCCATGCCGACATCGCCAAAACTCAGTCCCGCGCCGTTGTCGGTGATGCGGCGAATCTTGGCCGGAATGCGATGCTGCCTGGTCTCCCCGCCGGAGGACAGGGTAAGTCCCAGTTCCACGGGGGCATTGAAATAAGGAAGTCCTTCAGGCATGCCTTCTATAAAAGCGCCGTTCAGACTGATATCACGCACCGTGCAGACCATCACTTGTGCCTGATAATTCAACACGGCGTCGATCGTTACCGGCACCCGCTGACTGTCACGTCTTTCGTTCATCGCACTGCAACTCCCCTGGTTTGACCGGCAGAATCTGCGGCACCGGCTTTGCTCCTGGCACGCGGCCGGAGCAATTTTGTTATTAAAAACCTGTATTTAACGCCTATAAAATACCCGGTTATGGCCCGGCTGTCGACGCTCATTTGTAACAGGTCGCTGGCGTTACGCTTTTACCATTGGTCAGTGGGCTTCGCCGGTCGATAACATGCTTATTCGGGCGCCAACCAGGTCAGCGCCGTGCGCGCCGCCGGATGTTGCCGCAGCACATCGAGCAGTCCGGGCAACAGCCGTCGCAGGGTTTCTTCGAGTTTCCAGGGCGGATTGATCATGACCATACCGCAGCCGTTCAAGCGGAAACCGGAATCCTCGGGGAACGGACAAAATTCGGCCAACAGAATCCTGCGGATTCCGGTCGCGACCAGGGCGCGATGGAATCGCTCGACCGGCGCGCGATCCTTGATGGGATACCAGATCGCATACATCCCGGAGGCCCAGCGCTCATGGGCGACGCGCAGCCCCGCGACGATCTGTTCGTATTCCTGGTTCGACTCATAAGGCGGGTCGAGCAACACCAATCCGCGTCTTTCCTTCGGCGGCAGATGCGCCTTGAGCCCGGCGTACCCGTCCTGCCGTTGCACCACGACCTGCCGGTCGCCGGCATACCTGGCCTGTAACGCCGCGCATTCATCCGCTTGCAGCTCAAGAAGCACCATGCGGTCCTGCGGGCGCAGGAAAAAACGCGCGATCGCGGGCGATCCGGGGTAATAACGCAGCCGACCCTCGGCATTGGTCGCGTGTACCGCGGCCAGATAATCCGCCACCTCGGGCAAAACGTCCCTGTCCCACAGGCGCTGGATGCCGTCACGGTATTCGCCGGTTTTCTGCGCCGCTTCGCTGCTCAGGTCGTAGCGGCCCGCTCCGGCATGCGTATCCAGATAACAGAACGGCGTATCCTTGCGGTGCAGGGATTTGAGCAACAGCGAAAGCACGACGTGCTTGAAAACGTCGGCGAAGTTGCCGGCATGGAAGATATGGCGGTAATTCATAAAAGCAGCAGCGAGTTGCAAGTATCAAGTGGCAAGCAAACTCCAAAAAATCTTGTTCTTGCTACTTGCTACTTGTCACTTGCTACTTTCTTTTAACCATCCGGCCGCGGATTCGGCGAAGTAAGTCAGAATCGCGTCGGCCCCGGCGCGCTTGATGCACAGCAGCGATTCCATCACGCAGGATCGCTCGTCGAGCCAGCCGTTCTTCGCAGCGGCCATGAGCATGGCGTATTCACCGCTGACCTGATAGACGAAGGTCGGCGCACCGAACCGGTCCTTGACCCGGCGCACGATGTCGAGATACGGCAGGCCCGGTTTCACCATCACCATGTCCGCGCCTTCCTCGATGTCGAGCGCCACTTCGCGCAGCGCTTCGTCCGAATTGGCCGGGTCCATCTGATAGGTGTACTTGTTTCCCTGGCCCAGATTCGCCGCCGAACCCACGGCGTCGCGGAACGGGCCGTAGAAATTCGAAGCGTACTTGGCGGAATAGGCCAGGATGCGTGTATGAATGTGCCCGGCCTTTTCCAGGGCGTCGCGAATCGCACCGATGCGCCCGTCCATCATGTCCGAGGGCGCGACCACGTCGGCGCCGGCCGCGGCATGCGACAGCGCCTGCTTCACCAGCACCGCCACGGTTTCGTCGTTGAGCACGTAACCGCTGCCGTCGATCAGTCCGTCCTGGCCGTGCGAGGTATAAGGATCGAGCGCGATGTCGGTAATGACGCCGAGTTCGGGGAAATTTTTCTTGAGCGCGTGCAGCGTCTGCGGCACGAGCCCCCTGGGATTGAACGCTTCCTTCGCCTTGTTGTCTTTCTTCGACGGCGAGATCACCGGAAACAACGCAATGGCCGGCACGCCCAGTTTCAGCAGTTTCTCCGCCTGCCGGAGCAGCAGATCCGTCGTCACGCGGCTGATGCCCGGCATGCTCGGAACCGGTTCCGACCGGTTCCGGCCTTCCATGACGAACACCGGCTGGATGAGATCGTCCGCGCTGAGCCGCGTTTCACGCATGAGCCGGCGCGAAAAATCGTCATGGCGCATGCGGCGCATGCGGGTGCGCGGATATTTTCCTGACTTGTCGGTCATGACGATGCTTGTCGCGGCTGCGGGGTTTTATCTAATGCTAGCCTAGTCGCCACCCGGGTGAAATGCCGACATCGTCCAGGAAAATGCGCGCTCCGTCGTCCGGACGCCGCATCGTGACCGTCGAGAATTACTTGACCTTTTTGGCCTTGGCCACCGGCTTGGCCGCTTTCTTGGACTTGGCCTTGGGCGCGGCTTTTTTCACCACCGCTTTCTTGGGCGGGGCTTTTTTCACGACCGGGCCGGATTTCGCCGCCGCCGTCGCCGCCTTGGCCGGTGGAACTTTCGCGGCCCTGGAGGCGGCCTTGGCCGCCGCGGTCTTGGCCACCGCCGCCGCCTTGGCCTTGGCCGCCTGTCTCGCGGCGGCCGATTCGATCTTGCCCATCACGTCCGCCAGCGGGCGGATCTGGGATTCGATGATGTCGGTGACGTTCTTGAAGATGGCGCTGACCGCGCCGACGCCGCGCACGGTGCGCAGCTTGCCCTGCGCCTTGTAATAATTGACCAGCGGCGCCGTCTGCTGCTGGTAGACCTTGAGCCGGTTGCCGACGGTTTGTTCATTGTCGTCGGAGCGATGTTGCAACGCGGCGCCGCACTTGTCGCACTTGTTGGAGGTTTTCGGCGCCGAGAAATAAATATTGTAGATCGCTCCGCAGGAACCGCAAGTGCGCCGGCCGGTCAGGCGCTTCATCAGTACATCGGTGTCCACGTCCACCAGCAGCGCCAGTTGCAACGGCTGGCCGAGGCGCGCGAGCATCGCATCCAGCGACTGGGCCTGGGGAATATTGCGCGGAAAACCGTCGAGAATGAAACCACTTTTAGTGTCCGGCTTGGCCAGCCGCGCCTGGATCATGCCGAGCACGACATCATCGGTGACGAGCTGGCCCGCGTCCATGGCCGCCTTGGCTTTCTTGCCCAGATCGGTGCCCGCCGCCACTTCGGCCCGCAGCAAATCGCCGGTGGACATCTGTGGAATTTTGTACTTCTCAACCAATAACTTAGCTTGCGTTCCCTTGCCGGAACCCGGCGCTCCCAATAGCACGATTCTCATGGTTCTCTCGCTTGGTTTTTGGTGGGTGACGTGATTCTTCGAATTCCCCCGGTTTAACCGCAGGGGCGCGTAAACTACAATTTTGCCCACCCCGGCGTCAATGGCCACCTATAAAGGGGGCCTATTGCCCGATTGATGTTTCCAAATGTTCCAAGGAAGGAAAGTTGGTTAAGCTCGTTTTTCCAGAGCGCCCGCGCCCGAAAAATCCCGCGGGAAGACCCTACGTCAACCAATCCGATGAACATTCCGGACTTTCACAGACAGCGAGCTTTGGGTCGTGCGCAGCACGCTCAAGGAACGCTACGGCAAGGAAATCGAGCCGCAACTCGCCGACACCGAAGTGGTGACCGGCAACGACACGGGTGGCATGGCCTGGTGCCCGACGCTGTTCTGGAGCGCCAAGGGCGCGAATTTCACCATCGTGAAAGTCGGGCCCAAACGCTACCGGGCCTTCTTCTATTATCATCCGGAACACCAGCTCGGCACCGGCATCGACAGCTACGACGAGATCGGCGACTGCGTCATCAGCGTGCTGCAGGTGGAAGCCGACCATATTCGCAAACAGAAAATCAGCACCGATCAGAATCCGGCGCAGACCGACGGCTCGCCGGACAAACCGGACACATCACCACTCTTCTGGGGAGACTAGAGACCTATGGCAGCACGTAAACCAAAGAACGCGTTCTATGCCCAATCGGGCGGCGTCACCGCCGTGATCAACGCCTCGGCCTGCGGCGTGCTCGAAACCGCGCGCAAGTATCCGAAAAAAATCGGCAAGGTGTACGCCGGGCGCAACGGCATCATCGGCGCGCTCACCGAGGACCTGATCGACACCAGCAAGGAATCCGTCGCCGCCATCAAGGCGCTGCGCCACACGCCGTCGGGCGCGTTCGGTTCCTGCCGCTACAAATTGAAAAGCCTGGAACAGAACCGGCGCGAGTACGAACGCCTGATCGAGGTGTTCAAGGCGCACGACATCGGTTACTTCTTCTATAACGGCGGCGGCGACTCGGCCGACACCTGCCTCAAGATTTCGCAACTATCCGGGACCATGGGCTACCCGATCCAGGCGATTCACGTGCCGAAGACCGTGGACAACGACCTGCCGATCACCGACAACTGCCCGGGCTTCGGCTCGGTCGCGAAGTACATCGCCGTGTCCACGCGCGAGGCCTCGTTCGACGTCGCCTCGATGGCCAAGACCTCGACCAAGGTCTTCATCCTCGAAGTGATGGGCCGGCACGCCGGCTGGATCGCGGCCGCCGGCGGCCTCGCCTCGACACCGGACACGGAAATTCCGATCGTGATCCTGTTCCCCGAGGTCAGCTTCGACAAGGCCAAGTTCCTCGCCAAGGTCGACGCCAACGTCAAGAAATACGGCTATTGCACCGTGGTGGTCTCCGAGGGCGTGAAAAGCCCGGACGGCAAGTTCCTCGCCGATCAGGGACTCAAGGACGCCTTCGGCCATGCGCAGCTCGGCGGCGTGGCGCCGGTGGTGGCTTCCATCATCAAGGAAGGGCTCGGCCTCAAGTACCACTGGGGCGTCGCCGATTACCTGCAACGCGCGGCGCGCCACATCGCCTCGAAAAGCGACGTGGACCAGGCCTACGCCATGGGCAAGGCCGCGGTCGAGCTGGCGCTCAAGGGCAAGAACTCGATGATGCCGACGGTGGTGCGCAAGAGCAGCAAGCCGTACAAGTGGACCGTGGGCGCGGCCGAACTCGCGAAGGTGGCGAACGTCGAGAAGATGATGCCCAAGGATTTCATCACCGACGACGGTTTCGGCATCACCGCCAAGTGCCGCACCTATCTCGAACCGCTGATCCAGGGCGAGGATTACCCGCCGTACAAGAACGGCATGCCGCAGTACGTGCGGTTGAAGAACGTGGCCGCGAAGAAGAAACTCGGCGAGTTCAAATTGTAATAGTTTTCGCCCCAGAGACGCAGAGAACGCAGAGAAAAAACTTTTCTGAATTTGAGATACTCTTTACGATCTTTGAGTCTTTACGGCAAAGAGTCATTTGACGCTGGAAAAGGCAAAGGAATTGTTGAAAGTGCAGGCGGACTTCGGCGGGTTTTACAACGCCAATTCGGCCAAGCTGATACTCGCTGAAGTCAGCCGCGAACACGGCCAGTCGGCGGTGGCCCGTTGATCCGCGAGTTGAGCCTCGACAAGGTATTCGGCTTCGAGGCGGGAACGCGCTTCGAGGGCGGACTGGCGATCAAGAAGTAAGCGATGCCGGTGTTGACATCAATCAATGCCGCGACGTATTCGATTCAGTTACTTTAAGTGCATCCGTTCATAACCAACGCGCCTCGCGGCGCAGCAACATCCAACTTGCGGGAGGAAATAAATGTCTGACAGTCTGATATTCGCCCTGGCCTGCGCCGCCGCGGCCATTCTTTACGGCGTGGTCTCCATCAACTGGGTGCTCGGCAAACCCACCGGCAGCGATCGCATGCGCGAAATCGCCGCCGCGATCCAGGAAGGCGCGTCGGCGTATCTCAATCGCCAGTACACCACCATCGCTATCGTCGGCGTGATCCTGTTCGGCGTCATCTACTATTTCCTCGGCGCACTCACCGCTGTCGGTTTCGCCATCGGCGCCGTGCTTTCCGCCGCCACCGGTTATATCGGCATGAACATCTCGGTGCGCGCCAACGTTCGCACCACCGAAGCGGCCAAGGACGGACTCAATCCGGCGCTGCAGGTCGCGTTCCGTTCCGGCGCCATCACCGGCTTGCTGGTGGTCGGCCTCGGGCTCCTGGGAGTCGCCGGTTACTACGCCATCCTCAAGTATCTTTCTCCCGACGCCGCGCAATCCACTCTGATCGCACCGCTGGTGGGGCTCGCCTTCGGCGGCTCGCTCATTTCGATCTTCGCGCGCCTCGGCGGCGGCATCTTCACCAAGGGCGCGGACGTCGGCGCCGACCTGGTGGGCAAGGTCGAGGCCGGCATCCCCGAGGACGATCCGCGCAACCCGGCGGTGATCGCCGACAACGTCGGCGACAACGTCGGCGACTGCGCCGGCATGGCCGCGGACCTGTTCGAGACCTACGCCGTGACCATCATCGCGACGATGTTGCTCGGAAGTCTGGTGCTGCCCAGCTTCGGCAACGCGGTGCTGTACCCGCTGGTCCTCGGCGGCGTGTCGATCCTCGCCTCCATCGTCGGCACCTTTTTCGTCAAGGTCAGCGACAAGGGAAAAATCATGAACGGCCTGTACCGCGCCGTCATCAGTTCCGGCGTGCTGGCCGCGATCGCGTTCTATTTCGTGACCAACAAAATGATGGTCGGCAACGGCGCCTACAGCACCATGCAGATTTACGGCGCGGCGCTGATCGGGCTCGCGCTCACCACCGCCATGGTGGTCATCACCGAGTACTACACCGCGACCGAGTACAGCCCGGTGCAGAAGATCGCCGAGGCCTCGACCACGGGCCACGGCACCAACGTCATCGCCGGCCTCGGCCTGTCGATGAAGGCGACGGCGCTGCCGGTGCTGGCGGTGTGCGCCAGCATCTGGGGCGCGTACGAACTGGCGCAGCTCTACGGCATCGCCATCGCCGCGACCTCGATGCTGTCGATGACCGGTGTCATCGTCGCGCTCGACGCCTACGGCCCGGTCACCGACAACGCCGGCGGCATCGCCGAAATGGCGGAGTTGCCGAAGAAGGTGCGCGACATCACCGACCCGCTCGATGCCGTCGGCAACACCACCAAGGCCGTGACCAAGGGCTACGCCATCGGCTCGGCCGGCCTCGCGGCGCTGGTGCTGTTCGCGGATTACACCGACGCGCTCAGGCACGCCGGCAAGGCGGTTGAATTCAGCCTGTCCAATCCGAACGTGATCATCGGCCTGTTCATCGGCGGCCTCGTGCCCTACCTGTTCGGGGCGCTGGCCATGGAAGCCGTGGGCCGCGCCGCGGGCAGCGTGGTGGTGGAAGTACGCCGCCAGTTCAAGACCATCAAGGGCATCATGGAAGGCAAGGCCAAACCGGATTATTCCAAGGCCGTGGACATGCTGACCAAGGCCGCGATCAAGGAAATGATCGTCCCCTCGATACTGCCGGTGCTGGTGCCGATCGTCGTCGGCTTCACGCTCGGACGCGAGGCGCTCGGCGGCGTGCTGCTCGGCTCGATCGTCACGGGCATCTTCGTCGCCATCTCCATGACCACCGGCGGCGGCGCCTGGGACAACGCCAAGAAGTACATCGAAAACGGCAAGTTCGGCGGCAAGGGCTCGGACGCGCACAAGGCGGCCGTGACCGGCGACACCGTCGGCGATCCCTACAAGGACACCGCCGGCCCGGCTATCAACCCCATGATCAAGATCATCAACATTGTGGCGCTGTTGATCGTCCCTCTCTTATAAGAGATTTTCGCCAACTCCCCCTCTCCCGCATGCGGGAGAGGGCAAGGGGAGAGGGTTTTATCGTCAAGCAGGGCCGGCATTGCCGGCCCTTTTGTTTTTCTGCTGTTTCAGCCGAGTCATAAACTTTGGCCGGCTACCGGCGCTCGCGTCGGCTAGTATCCGTCATTATTTACTATTGACGGATACTATAGTATCCACTAGGATTTTCTCATGGTGGATACCAACCGACCCTCCTCCCTGTTCACTCCGCATCGCCGTGCGTTGACGGTGCTGTACGCCGACCTCGAAAGTCACGCGCTGCAGCAGGGCGAGGTCTTCATCGGCACCGCCGGCTCGGTGATCGAACGCACCAACGCCTCCGGTTTCCGCTTCTACGCCCACCAGTTCTACGACGGGGAGGGCAAGAAGCGCGAGCGTTACCTGGCCGGACCCGCGGGTGACCCGAAGGCCGATGCCGCCGCAGCCGAGCTGCGTGAGCGTATCCGGGAGCTCAAGGAGATCGTGCCTTCGCTGCGCCTGCTGGGGCGGGAGGGATTCAATCTGGCCGACGCCAGGACTTACGCCACCCTGGCCAGCCTGCACAATCACGGGGTATTCGCGGCCGGCGGCATGCTCATCGGCTCGCATGCCTACGGAGTGTTGCTGAACCGCCTGGGAATCCGTGCCGCCCCGTATGCCACCGAAGACATCGACATCGCCCGGCGTGAAGCGCTCGCGTTTGAAAAGCAGCCTGAACAAGGCCTGATCGAGATGCTGAAGGACAGCGGAATCTCCTTCGTCGAGGTCCCCCCGCTCAACCGCAAAAAACCGCCGACTTCCTTCAAACAGCGGGGACGTTCACGGTTTCACGTTGATCTGTTGGTGCCCTCGCCCAATGAGGATTTTCCCGTGGTTCCCGTGCCCGAACTCCAGGCACACGCCACGGGTTTGCCCAACCTCGATTACCTGCTGGCCGAATCCCAGACGGCGATGCTGATGGCGCGCGAAGGCTGCTGCCCGGTGCGGGTGCCCCTGCCCGAGCGCTTCGCCGTGCACAAACTCATCGTCTCGCGCCTGCGCACCGGGCGCGAGACGAAAGCGGACAAGGATGTCTTCCAGGCCTGCGTGCTGTGCGCCGCGCTCGCGGAGAGCCACCCCGGCGCCATTGAAGCCGCCTTGGCGCAGATTCCGCGCCGCGCCAAGAAATACCTTGCCCTTGCGATCGAGTCGGCCCGGCGCTTCCTCGAATCCGCCCACGGGCGCGCCTGGGAAGAGCTCTCCGGGAACGGCTGAACCGTGGGCGACCCCTACAAGGACACCGCCGCCCGGCGATCGACCCAATGATCAAGATCATCATCGTGGCGCTGTTGATCGTGCCGCTGCTGTAATTTCAACTCACAAGCTATTTCAAAAAATAAGTAAAGTCGCGCGCCTTACGCATTAACATGCGTAAGGCGCGCGACTTCCCATCTCAATCAGAACGTCTGGTAAACTATGAATTGAATGGTGTCAGTCAGCACAGTTACATCGTTCCGATACCCCACCATCGGAACGC
>DAIDLH010000021.1 GCA_027449605.1 Candidatus Muproteobacteria bacterium
TACTGTTCGGCGACAAGGGAACGAACGGCGGACTGATGACGGCGATCCACGGGGTCCGCGGCACAGTGATGGGATGGTGATCATGGAACTGGCGATCGGAGAGATCATCGAGGTCGACGGCCGCAAGATGCGGCACGTCGGCGGCGGCAAGTTCGAGCCGCTGGAAGTTTGCGAACTTCTCATGAAGCGGCACGACTCGAACGAGGGCGAGGCGTTGCACAAGGTTCCCCATGCGATTCAACCCGGCAGCGTTTGACTCCTGGCTCGGGAACGTCGGCCAGCAGTTCCTGTGGCGGGCATCCTACGCATGCCCGTGCGTCAACCCGACCTCCGGGGCGGCGAAGCCGAACTGCCCGCAGTGCCACGGGAAGGGGCGCATCTGGGCCGCGAATCCGACCGCTTGCGTGGCCGGCATGGCGTCGCAGAAGACGCAGCGCGAGTGGGCCAACTTCGGCGTGTGGCAGTCGGGCGATGCCGTGGTGACCATCCCGCAGGCGAGCCCGATGTACGCCATGGGGCAGTTCGATCGCGCGATCATGGTCAACGCGACGGAGGTTTTCTCGCTCGTGCTGACGCGCGGCGGCCAGATCGAGAAGGTGTTCCTGCCGGTGGACACCGTGACGAGGCTGTTCTGGCTGGACGCCAACAGCAACATCGTCGACGGGTCCTTGCCCACGGTCAATGCAGACGGCACGCTGACTTGGGCGGCGGGAGCTACGCAGCCGCCGGTAGGCACGCAGTACACGATCCAGGGCACCGCGTTCCAGGAATACTTCTGCTTCGGCGAGTTCCCCGGCAACCGCAACGAGCACCAGGGCATGCGCCTTCCGAAGCGCGTCGTCCTGCGGAAGTTCGACCTGTTCGGTCGCTGATCAGAAGCTGTCGACGACGGCTTTCTGGAATGCCTGGGCCGCGATCGGCTGCATCTCCTCCGCGACTTTCTTGGCGAGAAACAGGCCCGGCTGCGCCGGAATGATCCAGCCCGGGCTGCCCTCGATCATGGTACGGAAAGTCATGTACGCCGAGGACTTCTGCTTGCCCGAACTCGTGTTGAAGCGGTACATGCCGGCGTAGATGTCGGTCTTGTGATGCGGCTTGAGCTTGGGCGCGAGTTCGGCCGGAAGTTTTCCGCCCCAGTTGTAGACCGCCTGCGGCACCATGACGTGCTGCTTCCCCTTCTGGCCGGACGGGCGCTGCGTCATGCCGGCGATGCTCGACGGAGCGAGCGCCTTGGCCTGCTTGTAGATCGCCGGCGGCATCGGCGCGGCGAGCGCGGTGGCGCCGGGGGTGTTGTGACGGAACGGGATGATCAGGTATCGCTTGCCTTTCTTCGAGACGCGCACCTTGAGCGACGTGGCGAGCATCGCCTTGAGGTCGCGCGGCGGCCGGCCGTGCTCGATCTCGTCGGCGTTCTTGTAGTCGGACCACACCAGGGCCGAGAAGTCGCCGGTCATCTTGACGTCGATCGACTCCATGTAGGCCTTTTTCTCGCCTTCCCAGAGCTTCGCGCGCGCGACCTCCTTTAACACCATGGTGTTTTTCAGGAATATAGACCCTCAGACAACAGAATGGATCTCAAAAGTGCTCGGAGAACAGGAAATGAGGGAAAGTCAGGAAAATCTCTCCTATGGAGCTAATACCATAAGAGATGGAATATCCCTCTCAGAAGTACTCAGACAGCAGAAACTAGTGCTTCCCACTGAGATTTCAACACTTAAAGATTTAGAGTGTTTTGTGAAACTGCCTGAGGGGTTGCCAATCACAAAAATTCGAATGGATTACCAGATACATTTTAAGCTTCAATAGCTAAAAATCAACTTTGCCAGCCGATTTGAAAATTTCATTCTCTTT
>DAIDLH010000022.1 GCA_027449605.1 Candidatus Muproteobacteria bacterium
CGCCGAGGCGAGTAGTCCGCGGTAGGCGCGGGCTGGCGGGCGAAGCAGCCAGCCCATCGCGCCGTCAAGCCATTGTGGGCGAGCGCGCTTGTCCCCGTCGAAGGGGACCGCTCGACCGCAGGGCGGCCGCGGCGTGCCGCATAAACCGTAGTGTGTCCATTATTTACTTATTTTTCGCAAGGGTTGTACCAAGATCAACCATCCCCTTTGCTGCCTCCGTTAATTCACTCGCCGGTGATGTTGTTAATTGATGTTTGTCATATATACGACCGGGAGGGGATGCTACGGTTGTTAGAGTGTCCGAGCAGAGTTTGGCAAGCGGCTGATTTTTCTCCGCTGCGCTGCCGATTTCCGACATTTGCTTATAGAAACCGAGGAAAGTAGATGCAATTGCAGATTTGTACCCGTAATCTTCTTCCAAGCGCTTGGCGAGAGCCGCTTCGCGACTTGCATGCAGGGCCAACCAAACCAGCGCAACGGCGACCGGGAATCGCGCAAGCCACAAGCGGAGAAGTTCTTCGTACGTAAAGGGCGTAGTACTAAATAAGTCGTGCAAAATGCCCTGAACGGCAAGAAGTATCAAAGCCCCGAGCGAACCAATAAATATCCACTCCCATTTCTGGGTCGGCTTCAAGAAAGTCTGTCGGCGCTCGTCGAAAGAGTGGGCTAAAGCCGCACTTGTCGCGCCGGGTAGCAGACTCTCAATCGTCTTTAATTGGTTGGCACTCTGCGACTCAAGCTCCGCCAGCTTTTTTTCATAGGCGGTAACGCGCTCTTCCACCTCTGCGGCCTTGTCAGCCAAGGCTTTCGTTTGGGCGGCTGATTGGGTAGCAGTGTCACGGGCCTTCACGACTGCGGCCGCGTCGGTGTCGATTGACCCTTTACAGGTGCGAGCGTTTGTCAGCAGTTCGGTGATACCGTCTGCCGCCGATTTGGCGCGAGTCTTTTCTCCCTCTGCTTCGGTGGCTTGTTGTTTGGCGGCCGTGAGTACCCGGTCCAGATCGCCGCGAACCTTGTCTGCATGTTCTTGGGCTTTCTGGATGTGGTCGGACTTGGTTGCAATCACGGCTTGTGAATCAGTAATCTGTGTTTTCGCTGCCGCAGCTTGTGATGCAACAGCGGCGATGTCGCTCGACTTAGATTGTGCGTCAGCGAGGACGGCGGCGACTTGGCGCTGTACGTCCTCGATGACGGCGGCATTTTCTGTGGCAGCTTGTACGATTTCCGTCGCTGTCGTACTTGCCGCCTTTATGGTTTCAAGTTCCGCCTCGACATCTGAGGCGGGGTCTACCGTTTCGATATCTGACATGAAATGACCTCCAATGGTGGGTATTGTCGTCCCCAAACGACGGATATTTAGTGGGGATATGGCGACAATATTCAAGGAGATTACAGCAATGGAGGCTGGGTGGTGTAAGCGAAAGAGGGTTAGCGTTACTCAGAGGACCTTAAGTGCTCCTTTGATTTCAGCCTTTTATTCCTAATTATGCATAATTTAGGTCAGAGGGGTTGCGCGTTTA
Organism: Candidatus Muproteobacteria bacterium; assembly: GCA_027449605.1. GTDB lineage: Bacteria > Pseudomonadota > Gammaproteobacteria > Acidiferrobacterales > Sulfurifustaceae > Sulfuricaulis. The sequence continues at coordinate 1,521 of DAIDLH010000022.1, forward strand.
TTTTTTCTTTCGGCTTGCTTTCAAAGCCACGCCCACGGCCTGCTGGGCCCATTTCCGCATCGCCTCGGGTTCCTCGAAGACCTCGGGCGGGGCTTCATAGTATTGCAAGGCCTTGGTTTTGCCGCGCGCGACGTAGGTGAAGGGCGCCAGTCCGCGTGCGGCGTATGCTTGGCGGCTGACGCTATCGACTTTGAAGTACAGTTGGTCGTCGACGATGATGGCGAACATGACTTCGCCCTGGTATATCCCGTGGCCGCTAAACATGGCGCGCGCCCGGACGTTGCCGAGCGGCGCCAGCAGTTCGAGGACGAATTCAACAAATTCGCTTTGCCGAGCCATGCATCAACGTACTCCGCGCCTCATTTCGTCAGCAGCTCCCGGATCGACAGCAGTTCCTGGAGGCGCGCCTTGTCCGTGGCCGGGTAGCTCATTTTGAGTTTTTTCAGCGTGTCGACGATGATCGAGGAAATAATCAACCGGGCGTTCAGTTTGTCATCGGCGGGAACGACATACCACGGCGCGCGGTCGGTGCTGGTGGCGCTGAGGCATTCCTCGTAGGCGTGCATGTATTCTTTCCAGTATTTCCACTCCTCGACGTCGGCTATGCTGAATTTCCAGTTCTTGTCCGGGTCTTCGATGCGTTCGATGAAGCGTTTGCGCTGTTCTTCCGGCGACAGATGCAGGAAGAACTTGATGATCCGGGTTCCGTTGCGGTCGAGGTGCTTTTCCAGATCCCGGATCGAGCGAAACCGTTCCTCCCACACCGTTTCCCCGTCGAGCAGCTCGTTCGGGATGTTCTGCCGATGGAGAATTTCCGGGTGCACGCGCACGATCAGCACTTCCTCGTAGTACGACCGGTTGAAGATGCCGATCCGGCCGCGTTCCGGCAGGCATTGATTGGTGCGCCATAGAAAATCGTGATCCAGTTCCTTGGCGCTCGGGTGCGAGAAGCTGAACACCTGGCAGCCTTGCGGATTGACGCCGGACATCACGTGGCGGATGGCGCCGTCCTTGCCGGCGGCGTCCATCGCCTGGAATATCAGCAGCAGCGCGTAGCGGTCGGACGCGTACAGCAGGCGTTGCAGCGAGCTCAGTTGCTCAACCTGTTCTCCCAGGAGTTTTTGATATTGTTTCTTGGACTGGTATACGGGCTTTACCTTCGTCGGCCACTTTTTGAGTTTGACCTTTTCGCCCTCGCGAACGCGGTAATCCTTGAATTTGATTTTCATCGTGGCCCTCCCGGCAGTCCCCGATTAAATGGCGTCGGCGTCGATTATTCAAGTCCCGCTGGAGCAGGTATCGCCGCCGCTGGCGATTCGTCCATTTTGCGCGCAATATCGTGATCTCGACCATCCAGGAGCAAGACGATGAGCAAGGGCATGGACAGTAAGAAACAGACCAAGAAGGCGCCGGAGAAAACCATGAAGGAAAAACGCGCGGCGAAGCGGGCCAAGAGGGCCGCGAGGGGCAGCATGGGGTAATGTGCCGCCACTGACGGCGACATAAAAACAAAGGCCGCCCGGGTGGGCGGCTTTTGGTTGTTTACCTGAGCAGGTTTTTTACACGCGCTTCAGCAAGAACTCGTAACCCCCGTCGGCAGTCATTTTCGATTCGAGCAGCGTGTCGCCCGAGCTTTTCACATAGGCCTTGAAGTCCGAGACGGAGTCGGGTTCCGACGACAGGACGCGCAGCGTCTGGCCGCTGGTCATGGTCTGCATTTGTTTTTTCATATGCATGACAGGCAGCGGGCACTTCAGTCCGCGCAGGTCCAGCTCGTAATCGGCCATGGGTTCTCCCGGGATAGAAACAGGCGGTCGTCTAGCGTTTGGTGGTCAACAGATAAAATAGCCGATCCAGGGCACGACGCCCCGGGTTCTTGCGCCGGATCGGGTTATCCAGTTCCCAGCGCATGTGATCGCGGCGATCGGCGGCGACCCGGCGCGCCATTTTGCGGCGTTCCGGCCGGTCCGGCGCCGGTTCGCCGGCATCGCGGTCGGCGGCGGCCGTGTTCCGGCGAGTGGATTTGTCGGCTTTCATGCTCCAAATCCTAGCAGGAAGTGTGCCAATCGGCGTGGAACCATTCCATAATGGATTTATCTTTTCATCTCTTCCTGTCGCTTGCGCGCGTATTCGTCGTAGCTGTCGCTGTCGGCCGCTTTCAGGCATTCCTCGCGCGCCGACGGCGGGGTCTTGTTGCATTCGTTGCGGTGGCTTTGTCTGAGCCCTTCGTACCACATCCGTTGCGAGCAGCCAGACGCGAATTGCGCCGCCCTGCGCACCGCTCGATAAGTGGTGCGTGGGACGCACCCTACGTCGAATTATTCGGGAGTTCCTTAGAGTGCCCAACAAAATGAACACCGGCACGAAACTCCCTCTCCCTGCGGGAGAGGGCGGGGGTGAGGGGGATCGTAAACCACATCGCAAAATATCCCCCTCATCCTGTCCTTCTCCCGGGGGAGAAGGGACTCTCTTTTTGATGCTGTGGCGTCCGTTTTCATTTTGTTTGGGACTCTTAGAAACCATATTCCTTGAGGCCAGTTCGACCATCCGCTTCGCCATGTCGCCGTAGCCGTGATCGCCTTCGGTGCGCACCGAGGTAAAGATGACGGCGTAATAGGGCGGCGCGGGAGTCTGGGCGGGTGTTTGCATGGCAGATCTCAGGGTTCGTTTGGGCAATTCAGTTTATCTCTTCCGGCGCATGCCGGTTCATCGGGCTATTCGTATGCCTCTTTTTTCGGCTTCGGTTTCCTGTCGGTGCGTTTGCGAACCGTGCCTTCCAGCGGCGGCAGCGACATCACGTAGGCCGCGATGGCGCGGCGGTCCTCTTTCGTGAGCTGTGAGGTGCTGTTGTCGATCACCTCGGCCATGACGTCGCCGGCGTAATCGCCGTCCGGCGTCGCGCCGGTTTCAAGGTATTCGGCCAGGTCGTTTTCGCTCCATTTGCCGATGCCGGTTTTTTTGTCCGGGGTGATATTGGGCACGGCCGCGCCTTCCACGCCATCGGCATTGCCCGACAGGCGAAGCGATGGCTTGAATCCGCCCAGGATGTTGCGCGGCGTGTGGCATTCGCCGCAATGGGTCACGGCATTGACCAGGTACGCGCCGCGGTTCCAGGCGGCGGAGCGATCCGGTTGCGGCCGGAACGCGCCGGCGTGGAAAAACATTTTTTTCCAGATGCCGAGGAAAACGCGGGAGCGCAGATACCACGGCAGGTCGTGCGGCTTGTTGGCCTGCCGCACCGGTTTCCGGCTCGAGAGATAAATCCAGATGGCGTGCAGGTCGGCGTCGGTCAGTTGCGTGTACGAAGTGTACGGAAACGCCGGATAGTAATGTTCGCCCGCAGGACTGACGCCTTCGCGCAGGGCGCGGATGAAATCGGTCTCGCTCCAGCGGCCGATGCCGGTGTCGGGATCGGGCGTGATGTTGGGAGTATAAAAAGTACCGAAGGAAGTTTTCAGCGCGCGTCCGCCGGCGAGCGGCGCGCCATGATTTTTTTCATCCGTGTGGCAGTTGGCGCAGCCGGCGGCGCGGAACAGGTATTCGCCGCGCCGCTGAACATCGTCGGCGGCCAAAGACGGACTTGTCGCGATGACCAGCCAAAATGCCATCATGGTAATTCCGCGTATCACGATGTGTTCCTGATATTGGTGATCCTAGTGTTAGCAGCTTGTTGAAAAACGCTTCGTCACACCGGCGAAAGCCGGTGTCCAGAATATTAGAACCAATGAAATCAGTAATACGCTGGATTCCGGCTTTCGCCGGAATGACGGATTCGGAAGTATTTGGGATTTTTTCAACAAACTGTTAGCAGGCCCTTGAAAAGTCACGTTCGCACTGAGCGCGGACGCTAGTCCGCAGTCGAAGTGCGAACGGTGAGCCCAGAGAATCAGTGTCTTCCGTTCGTACTTCGACAGGCTCAGCACGAACGGAAAGATTTTTCCGGGTATTTTTCAACAGCCTGTCAATCGTCTTTCTTGCGGAAATCCTTGTGACAGGCTTTGCAACCTTCGCCCATGTCCTTGAAGCTGGCGGCGATGGCTTGCTGGTTGCCGCCTTGGACGGCTTTGGCGAACGCCGCAACCTTGGCCTTGGCATCCTTCGCGCGCTTCTCGAATTCAGCCCGGTTCGACCACACCTCATCCAGGGCCTTGGTCTCGCCGAAATCGGAGTCCTTGGGGAACAAGCCCGGGATATCGGCGGTCAGCGCCTGCAAGGCGCGGACGTGGCCGGCGAGCTGGTTCTTGTAATCCACCTTGCCCTGCACGATCGCTCCGGCCGCGGCGGTATGGCCGCCGATGGCCTTCATCGTGTTCTGGCGGTATTTGATAATGTCCTCCGGCTCGGCGGCGTGCAGCGCCAGCGGGACCAGGATCGTTATCACGGGGATCATCGACAACAAACGGCGTGTATTGACGGGCTTCATTACGCTGCATCCTCCTTGTTGCTCAGTCAGTTCAAGACGTGTCGAATTACCGGAAAATTCCGCCTTGGCGGATATTGAAACGTGTCAGCTAAGGCGGTTGGCTTTTCTGACCGAAGATCGCGGGCCGAGTTCGACTGGAACCTATCTCAAAATAATGTAGGGTGGGCACCGCCCACCGTCGGACAGCTGGCAAAGCCGTGTTGGTGGGCGATGCCCACCCTACGAAACCTATGCCGGAGTATCTTTGGGATAAGTTCTATTTTCTTAAGTAATCCCTTTCCCCAAATATCGCCGTGCCGACCCGTACCATTGTCGCGCCTTCCTTGATTGCCTCCGGGTAATCCCCGCTCATGCCCATGGACAGCTCGGTGAAGCCGGGGAGGGCAAAACGCTCGCGGCAAGTGTCGCGCAGTTCCCGCAGCCGGGCGAAGCAGCGGCACCGTTCCTGTTCCGGTGCTTCGTACGGTCCGATGGTCATCAGTCCGCGCAGCGAAAGCGCGGGAAGATTCTCTTTCGAAAATTTTTCAACGAAGTCAAGCAGCGATTCGGGCGAGACGCCGTGCTTTTTGGGATCGCCCGTGACGTTCACCTCAATCAGTATATTTAGGTTAGCTGATAGTTCCTGCGCGCGTCGGGAAAGTCTGCGCGCCAGCTCCAGGCTGTCGAGCGAATGCAGCCAGGAAAAATTTCCCGGAATGAATTTTGCCTTGTTGGTTTGCAGGTGCCCGATGAAATGCCAGGTTATGGACGGATTTGCAAGGCGTGAAATTTTTGCCAGCGCTTCCTGTGTCGTGCTCTCGCCGAAATCCTGATGACCGGCTTCGATAGCGGCGGCAACTGCTTCATGCGAATGGGTTTTTGAAACCGCTATCAGACGAATTTCGTCGGGATTTCTTTTCGCGGCGCGCGCGGCCTCGGCGATGGATTGTTTTACGCTAAATAAATTGCTTGCGATGCCGCCGAAACTTTGGTTCATAAATTGCATGTTACCGCGATTTGAAAAAAAATTTCACTTGTCCGCGTTTGTCAACGTTGCGCGCGAAAAAAATTTGGAGATAATGACCGTCCGCAGTAATTCCACGGTGGCGCGAGGCGATTGACACATGACAAGGAACGGTCCCAAGAACGTAGGCGCGCATTTACCTTCCACGATGTTGAACCGGGCCGGCGTACACATGGACAAGCTTTCCAGTCTGCTGTCGCATTGGAAGGCGAACGTGGGCGAGCCGCTGGTTTCGCACAGTTTTCCCGTCAGTTACGACAATGGCCGCCTGAGCCTGCGCGCCGACACTTCGGCCTGGGCCAGCCGCCTGCGTCACAGCCAGGCCGAGATCATGGAACAGTTGCGCGCCGATCCCTATTTCCATAATCTGCACGAGCTGTACGTACGGGTGCTGCCCGAACGCGTGCGCAGCCCGATGGAAAAAAAGCGCAAGACGCTCCTGCCGAGCCGTATTCCGGACAGCGCCGCACACCTTATTAAGAGTGTCGCGGACGACATCGTCGACCCGGCGCTGCGCCGGTCGTTGATCCGCCTGGCCGGGGCACGCGACAAGTCGGCGCCGGCAAAAAGATAATCCTATAATCCGTTCATGGATCCGATCCGACAGTCCGGCGGATGCTGGCGGCGCTGGCTCGTGACGGTGTTTTGCCTGGTGTGCGTTTCCTGCGCCTCGCAGGCGCCGCCGCGCACCGAACCCGCAGCCACAGACAGCTCCCGAGCCGTTCCTGCGCCCAAGCCGACAGTTCCGGCGCCGACGGAGACCAGGGCGCCGGTGACGGAAGTCCGCATCGCCGCGGTCGGCGACATCATGCTCGGCGGCACGGCCGGCCCGGAGATGCAGAAATACGGCTACGACTACCCCTTCGAGCGGACCCAATCCATTCTCAAGCAGGCGCAGATCGTTTTCGGCAACCTGGAAGGCCCGCTGACTGACGGCGGGGCGAATGAAACACCGAAGAAGTACGTGTTCCGCTCGCCGCCCGACAAGGTCGCGCCGGCGCTGGCCCGGGCCGGTTTCAACATCGTTTCGCTGGCCAACAACCACAGCCTCGATTATGGCCCGCCGGGACTGGAAGACACGCGCGCGGCCCTGGAAAAGGCCGGGATTCACGGGGTCGGGGCGGGGCGGAACCTGGCCGAGGCGCGCACCGCTGTATATATGAAGGCGGGCGGGTCGACCGTGGCGTTTCTGGCTTATTCCCTGACGTTTCCCGAGGAGTTCTGGGCCGGGCCGGACAAGCCCGGCACCGCCTTCGGCCACGAACAGTATGTGCGCGAAGACGTGGCCGCGGCGCGCGCCAAGGCCGATATCGTGGTGGTGTCGTTTCACTGGGGACAGGAGGGCAAGACCGAGCTGCGCGACTACCAGGTGCAACTGGCCCACGCCGCCATCGACGCCGGGGCCAGCGCGGTCGTGGGCCATCATCCGCATGTCCTGCAAGGGGTGGAGCATTACAAGCAGGGCGTGATTCTTTATAGTCTCGGCAATTTCGCCTTCGGTTCGTTCAGCAACACCGCCACGCGCAGCGCCATTGCCCAGCTCACGTTCCGCGACCGGCAATGGAACGAATTGCGCCTGGTACCGATCAATGTCAGGAACGCAGAAGTCGTGTTTCAGCCGCGGCCGCTGGTCGGGCGCGACGCCGCGGAGGTCGTGGAACAGTTGCAGCAGATGTCGCAGGCGCGCCAGACGGCGCTCGAAAACCGCGACGGCATCGCGGTGCTGACGGCGGGAAGCAATTAAGGAACCTCTGATTAAGTCTCCCGTTCGCCCTGAGCTTGTCGAAGGGTGAACGGGAAAGGCTGTAAATAACAGGTGATTCGTCCGTTCATGGTTCGACAGGCTCACCACGAACGGACTTAATCAGAGGTTCCTTAAGACAGTATTACATTGCAGTTGTGTCGTTGTGTGGCAAGCGCGGAAACGGAACAAAAGGGACTTGTGCGAAATCCAGCATCTGTGTTTAATGCCGTGACATGATCCGTCCGCTTGAACTGTTCATCGGTCTGCGCTACACGCGCTCCCGCAAACGCAGTCATTTCATTTCCATCATCTCGCTGATCTCGATTCTCGGGATCACGCTCGGCATCACCGCGCTCATCACCACGCTGTCGGTGATGAACGGCTTCGGCAAGGAATTGCGCGGCCGCATCCTCGGCGTGATTTCGCACGTCACGATCACCGAAGCCGCCGGCGCGCTGCACGACTGGCGCGCGCTGGCCGAGCGCGTCAAGAACCCGCGCGTCGAGGGACGCGCGCCGTACATCACCGGCCAGGGCATGGTGTCGCGCGGCCAGGGCGTGAGCGGCGTGATGGTGCGCGGCATCCTGCCTTCCGAAGAGCAACAGGTGTCGGAGTTCGGCAGCCGCATGATCGAAGGCCGGCTCGATGCGCTCAAGCCCGGCGAGTTCGGCATCGTGGTCGGCAGCGCGCTGGCGTGGAAACTCGATCTCGCCGTCGGCTCGCAGGTGTCGCTGATCATCCCGCAGGCGCTGGCCACGCCGGCCGGCATCCTGCCGCGCTTTAAGCGCTTCACCGTGGTCGGCATCTTCAAGATGGACATGTACGAATACGACAGCGGCCTGGTGCTGATGCACCTCGACGACGCCGCCAAGCTGTATCAGATGGGCGACCAGGTGAGCGGCCTGCGCCTCAAACTCGACGACCTCGACGCCGCGCCGCGCGTGGCGGGAGCGCTGACCGAGGAGCTGGGCGCGAACTACCTGACGCGCGACTGGACGCGTGAACACGGCAACTTTTTCCGCGCGCTCAAGATCGAGAAGACGGTGATGTTCGTGATCCTGTTGCTGATCGTGACAGTGGCGATGTTCAACGTGATTTCCACGCTCGTGGTCGTGGTCACGGAGAAGCGCGCCGACATCGCGATCCTGCGCACGCTGGGCGCGAGCCCGAAGAGCATCATGGGCATATTCCTCGCGCACGGTTCGGTGGTCGGCGTGCTCGGGACGCTGGTGGGCACGGCGTGCGGCGTGCTGCTGGCGCTCAACGTCGAAACCCTCGTGCACGGCATCGAGCGGCTGTTCAGCACCAGTTTCATCGCCGCGGACGTGTATTTCATCAGCGAGCTGCCATCCGATCTGCACTGGTCCGACGTCGTCCTCGTGTCGGGATGTTCGCTGCTGTTGGGATTGTTGTCTGCCCTGTATCCGGCGTGGCGCGCCTCCAAGGTGCAGCCGGCCGAGGCGTTGCGCTACGAATGAGCAAGAAATCCGAAAAAACCGGCAAGGCCGCCAAGGCGCCGAAGCCTGAAAAGGCCGCCAATGGCGAGAAGGTCGCCGTCATGGACGCGCCCGCCGCGTCCGCTGCCAGCCCCGCGCCGCCGGCGCCCGCGGAACCGGCCGTGACTTCGGCGCCGGAAACGCCCGCGGCGCCGGAGAAGGTCGAGAAGAAATACATCCTGCGCGCCACCGGCCTGCAGAAGGTTTTCGCCGAAGGCGCGTTCAACGTGCACGTGCTGAAGGGCGTGTACCTGCGGGTCGAGCCGGGCGAGCGCGTCGCCATCGTCGGCGCCTCGGGCTCGGGCAAGAGCACCTTGCTGCATCTGCTCGGCGGGCTGGACCGGCCGACGGCGGGGCAGGTGGAAATCGACGGGCAGGACATCACCAGGATGAACGAAGCCGAGGTCAGCGCGTTCCGCAACAACAAGCTCGGTTTCGTGTATCAATTCCATCATCTGCTGAACGAATTCACGGCGCTGGAGAACGTCGCCATGCCGCTGTTGCTGCGCCGCATGTGGCCGGACACGGCGCTGGCGCAGGCGCAGGACATGCTGAAGCGCGTCGGGCTCGAGGATCGCCTGCATCACCGGCCGGGCGAACTGTCCGGCGGCGAACGCCAGCGCGCGGCGGTGGCGCGCGCCATGGTGACGCAGCCGCTGTGCCTGCTCGCGGACGAGCCGACCGGCAACCTCGACCGCGAAAATGCGCAGAACGTTTATGAAATGATGCTCGAGCTCAACCGCGAGCTGCAAACGAGCTTCATCATCGCGACGCACGATCCCGCGCTGGCCGCCAGCATGGACCGCGTGCTGCTGCTGGAAGACGGGGTTCTCAAGACTCCGCACTGATCCGGGAGACACGCGATCCGCGGCGCGGCGTTCGCTTTCCTCGGCGGCATCCTGCTGGTGCAGCAGTTGCCGGCATTGCCTTCGCCATGGTGGGCGCTGTGCCTGTTTCCGCTCCTGTGGCTGTCCCGGCGCCGTCGGCTCTGGTTCATTCCGCTGTTCTTCGTGGCCGGAATCGTGTGGGTGAGTTTTCGCGCCGGGTTGATCCTGGATGACAATCTCCCGCGCGAACTCGAAGGCGAGGATCTGCTCGTCACCGGCCGCGTCGCCGACATTCCGCAGAAAGCGGAGTTCGGACAACGCTTCGAGCTGGAAGTGACGCGGGCCGAACGCGACGGCGTCGCGGTGCAGATCCCGCGGCGCATCCTGCTCAACGGCCGCGATTTTTCCTTCCTCCCCCGCGCCGGCGAGACCTGGCGGTTGCTGGTGCGGCTCGGCCGTCCGCACGGTTACCAGAATCCCGGCGGCTTCGATTACGAAGCGTATCTGTTCCGCAACCGGATCCGCGCCAAGGGCTACGTCCGCGACGACATCGCGCCGCAACGGCTGAGCGAAAGTTCGGCTTGGCGCGACATCGACCGGCTGCGTCAGGACCTGGGCGACCGCATCCGCGCGCTGTTGCCGGACAATCCCTATGCCGGCATCGTCGTGGCGCTGGCCAACGGCGACAGCCGCGGCGTCAGCGACGCGCAATGGGACGTGTTGCGCCGCACCGGCACGCTGCATCTGATCGCCATCTCCGGCTTGCATATCAGCCTGGTCGCCGGCATCGTATTTTTCCTGGCGCGACGGCTTTGGTCCTGGCCCGGCGTCACCGTGCTGCGTCTGCCGGCGCCGATGTTCGGCGCGGTGTGCGCGCTGCTGGCCGCGACCGTGTACGCGGCGCTGGCCGGATTCGTGATTCCCACGCAGCGCGCGCTGATCATGCTCGCGGTGGCCATGTCCGGCATCC
>DAIDLH010000023.1 GCA_027449605.1 Candidatus Muproteobacteria bacterium
GCGCTCGGTGATCGGAATGTCGGCGGCGGTCTTGTCCGGCGCCGGCGAGTCGCGCCGGCCGCGGCTGTCATATTGATAGAAGCCGCGCCCGCTCTTGCGGCCGAGATGGCCTTGGCCCACCAGTTCACGCAGTTTCGCCGGCACTTCCATTTGCAGCGGCTGCGCCAGTTCCTCGGCCACCGAAAGACAGATATCGAGACCGACGGCGTCGGCCAGCTCGATCGGGCCCATGGGCATGCCGAACTCTGTGGCGGCCTGGTCGATCGTGACGATGCCGACGCCTTCCTCGGCGAGCTTCACCGCCTCGACCAGATACGGCATGAGCACGCGGTTGACGAGAAAGCCGGGGCTGCTTTTGACGTCGAGCGGCAGGCGCTCGATGGCGCCGGTGAAGGCGCGCGCCCGGGCCAGCGCCTCCTCGGAGCTGCGCGCGCCGCGCACGATCTCGACCAGCTGCATCTTCGCCACCGGATTGAAGAAATGCAGTCCCACCAGGCGCGACGGATCGCTCAGCGCGTCGCCGATCTGTTCCAGCGGAATGCTCGAGGTGTTGCTGGCGAGCAGCGTCTGCGGCCGCACTTTCCGCTCCACCTGGCGGAACAGCTCGCGCTTGGGTTCGACCTTCTCCACGATCGCCTCGATGACGAGGTCGGCGCGTTTCAGGCCATGGCCTTCGAGGTCGGGCATGAAGCGGTCCATCGCCTCCTGCACCGCGCGCGGTTCCTTGAGCTTGCTCTTGAAAAACCCGTGCGCCTTTTTCACCGCGCGCGCCAGGATTTCCGGCTTCTGATCCTGGAGGCTGACGCGGAAACCCTTGTGCGCCGCCCAGATGGCGATGTCCGCGCCCATCACGCCGGCGCCGATCACGTGCACGTGCTCGATGCCATGCGCCTGTGCGCGGCCAGCGCGCTTGAGTTCCTCGCCGAGCAGGAACACGTGCACCAGGTTGCGGCTGCTGCGCGACACCAGCAATTCACCGAGCGACTGCGCCTCCGTTTCCGCCGTGGCGTCGTCGCGCCACAGATCGAGAATGCGCCACGGCGCCGGATAGTGGCCGGGATGGGCCTTGCGCCGCACGCGCGGCGCGAACAGGCGCACCACGAGCCGGCGCAGCGGTTTCCAGGCCGGCACGCGCCGGTACCACGGCGCCAAGCGCCGCGGCGCGCCGCGCTTCAGGTGCGCCTCGGCGGCACGCAGCAGATGCCGTTCCGGCACGATTTCGTCCACCAGGCCCAGGCGCCGCGCCTCGCGCGCCGAGACCGTGCGCCCGGTGAGCATCATGTCGAGCGCGGCGAGATCGCCCACCAGCGGCGGCAGGCGCCGCGTGCCGGCGAAGCCGGGATGAATCCCGAGGCGCACCTCGGGCAGGCCGAGACGGGTGGCGGTGTCCTCGCGCGCGAGCCGGTAAGTGCAGGCCAGCGCCAGCTCCAGGCCGCCGCCGAGACAGAAGCCGTGGATCACGGCCACGGACGGAAACGGCAGGCCGGCAAGCCGCGCCAGCGCCTGCTGGCCGAGTTGCGCCAGCTCGGCGGCGCGCGCCGGGTCGGTGATTTTTTCGAATTCGCGCACGTCGGCCCCGGCGATGAAACCGGAGGTCTTACCGGAACGGACGATCAATCCCCGCAGCGGCTGGCTCTCCAGCTCCGTCAGATGCCGCTCCAGTTCCTGCAACACTTCCTGCGACAGCACGTTGGCCGACTGGCCCGCGACGTCGAGCGTCAGGAGTGCATGATCGGTGTGATAGTCGAGATGCCAGTGCTTGCTCATCACCGGGCTCCTTCCACACGCAGGAGCATCGCTCCACCTTGCCCGCCGCCGATGCACAGGGTCGCGATGCCCTGGCCGCCACCTTTGCGTTTCAGCGCGTGCAGCAGATGCAGCACGATGCGCGCGCCGCTCGCGCCCACCGGATGGCCGTTGGAAATCGCGCCGCCTTCGGGATTGAGCAACGCCGGGTCCACCGCCCCGGGCGGCGCATCCATGCCGAGCTCCTCGCGCGCATACTGCTGGCTGTCCCACGCCGCCTGGCAGGCGAGCACCTGCGCGGCGAAGGCTTCGTTCAATTCCATCTGCTGCAAATCGCGCATCTTCATCTTCTGGCGCGCCAGCAGTTGCGCCACCGCGTGCACCGGCCCCAGGCCCATCTGGCCCGGATCGACGCCGGCCCATTCGTGATCCACCCACTCGCCGAGCACGGACAGTCCGTGTTGCTTCACCGCCGATTCGCTGGCGAGCAGCAGCATGGCGGCGCCGTCGGTCACCTGCGAGCTGTTGCCCGAGGTCACCAGACCGTACTTGCGATCGAACACCGGCTTGAGTTGGCCGAGCTGATCGAGGTCGGTGTCGCGGCGCAGGCCGGTATCCTCCGCGTAAAAACGTTCGTTGATGTCGTAAAGCGTCTCGACTTCGGCGCGCATGTCGCCGGCATCGAACGCCGCCGCCAGCCGCCGGTGGCTCTGCAGGGCATAGACGTCCTGGGCCTCGCGCGAGATGCCGAAACGATGCGCGAGAATCTCCGCCGTCTGGCCCATCGACAACTTCACCAGCGGATCGGTGAGGCCGAGCAGCAGCGAATAAACCGGCTTAAGATAAGAGAAGCGAAAGCGTGCCAGGGCGTTCAACCGGTCGAGCGGTTGGCGTGCGCGCAGCATCCGGCCGAGCCAGCCGGTCATGGCCGCGTTCCACTGGATCGGCGCGCGGCTCATGGCCTCGGCGCCGCCGGCGAGCACCAGATGCGCGCGCCCGAGCGTGATGCGTTCGGCGGCCGTGGCCACGGCCTGCAGGCCCGAGGCGCAGTTGCGTTGCACGCTGTGCGCCGGCATGCGCTTGCCGCAGCCGAGGCGCAGCGCGATCAGGCGCGCGACGTTGGCTTCGTCCGCGGCCGGAATGACGCAGCCCACGATCACCTCGTCAAGTTGGGAGGCCGGGAACGGCTGGCGCGCCAGCAGCGGCCGCGCGCAGGCGACCGCGAGGTCGGAGGCGGAGAACGGTCCGGGCTCGCTGCGCGCCTTCAGAAACGGCGTGCGCGCGCCATCGACGATGTAGACCTTATTCAACTCGCGATTCCTCTATAAATATTTATAAAAAATCTTTCACCGCAAAGACGCGAAGTACGCAAAGAAAAACACAGATTCTTTTTAAGAAAACCTTTGCGCTCTTTGCGGTAAACGTTTTTCTTCAAAAATTATCAGCGGGAAAATCGTCCACCGCGATCACGCCGCGGCGCGCGGCATGCGCGGCGCGCACCAGTTTCGCCTCCGCGGCGCTGAAAATTTTCTGCCCGACGGCGGCGTCGACCTGGGCCTCGAAATCGCCGTGCAACAGCGGCTGTTGCTCCACCAGCTGGCTCAGACGGCGTTCGAGGGTTTCGGCCGCGATCACCTTGGGCAGCGCGTCCTCGAGCCGGCCGATCGCGTCGCGCGGCGTCTTCGACAGGTACATGCCCTGGGTCAGACGTTCGCGCGCCGGCGAGGGTTCCATCAGCAGGCGCGCGCAGCCGATGTCCATGGCGTCGCCCGGCACGGTGTAGAGGCGGCCGGCCGGAAACACCAGCCCGCCGAGCAGCCACGCGGCGAAGCGGCTCGGGAAATTTTTCAGGATCACGACCAGCGTCTTCTCGGCCTCGTGCAGGCAGTAATCGCAGGCGAAACGCAACAACGGAACGTCCTCCTCCGGACGCCCGTCGTCCTCGAAGCGTTTGATCACCGCCGAGGCGAGATACAGGAACCCGAGCACATCGGCGAACCGGCCGGAGATTTTTTCCTTGCGCTTGAGCGTACCGCCGAGCGTCAGCATCGCCGCGTCGGAGATCAGCGCGAACGCGGTCGACAGGCGCGTGATCCGCTGCGCGTAGCGGTACGTGGGCCCGTCCACCGGCACCGGCACCAGGCGCGCGCCGGTGACGCCGAGCCAGATGGCGCGCGCGGCGTTGCCGAGCGTGTAGCGGATGTGGCCGAACAACGCTTCGTCAAACGTCTTCACGGCGCGCGAAACGTTCCGGTCCGCGACCGCCTGCATTTCTTTCAGCACGTACGGATGGCAGCGCACCGCGCCCTGGCCGTAGACGATCAGCGCGCGCGTGAGCAGGTTCGCGCCCTCGACCGTGATGCTGATCGGCAGCGCCTGGTACACGCGCCCCATGAAGTTGCGCGGCCCGAGGCAGATGCCGGCTCCGCCCTGGATGTCCATGGCGTCGTTGACCACGCGGCGCATGTGCTCGGTAAGCTGGTATTTGACGATCGCCGAGGCCACTGACGGCTTCTCGCCCAGGTCCACGGCGCGCGCGGTGAACGTGCGCGCCGCGTCCATCATGTAGGTGTAGCCGGCGATGCGCGCCAGCGCCTCTTCGACCGCCTCGAACTTGCCGATCGGCAGCTTGAACTGGCGGCGGATGCGCGCGTACGCGCCGGTGGCGCGGCACGCGAGCTTGCCGGCGCCGACCGACAGCGCCGGCAGCGAAATCGAGCGGCCGGCGGCGAGCGATTCCATCAGCATGCGCCAGCCCTGGCCGACGCGTTCGCGCCCGCCGATGATCCAGTCGAGCGGAATGAAAACGTTCTCGCCCCAATTGGGCCCGTTCTGAAACGGAATATTGAGCGGGTTGTGGCGCGTGCCGATTTTCACGCCGGGCGTGTCGGTCGGGATCAGCGCCAGCGTGATGCCGAGGTCCTCTTCCTCGCCCAGCAGATGCTCCGGATCGAACAGCCGGAACGCGAGCCCGAG
>DAIDLH010000024.1 GCA_027449605.1 Candidatus Muproteobacteria bacterium
GGCACTGCCGGCACTTCGATGTGCATGTCGATGCGGTCGAGTAACGGGCCGGAGATGCGCGAGCGATATTGATTCACTTTGTCGGGGCTGCAGCGACAGCGACCCGAAGGATCTCCATAATAGCCGCACATGCAGGGATTCATGGCCGCCACCAGCTGGAACCGGGCCGGGAATTCCGACTGCCGCGCGGCGCGGGAAATCGTGATCGCGCCGGATTCCAGCGGCTCGCGCAGCACTTCGAGCACGTGCCGGTCGAACTCGGGCAGTTCGTCGAGAAACAGCACGCCATGATGCGCGAGCGAAATTTCGCCCGGTCGCGGGTGGCTGCCGCCACCGACCAGCGCCACGGCCGAGGCGGTATGATGCGGCGTGCGGAACGGCCGCTGTTTCCAGTGATTGATCGAAAAACGTTTGTGCAGCGACTGGATGGCGGCGGTCTCCAGCGCCTCGTGGTCCCCGAGCGGCGGAAGAATGCCCGGCAGGCGCGCGGCCAGCATGGTCTTGCCAGCGCCCGGCGGTCCGATCATCAGCAGGCTATGTCCGCCGGCGGCCGCGATCTCGAGCGCGCGCCGCGCCCGGTGCTGACCCTTGATGTCGCGCAGGTCGGGGGTGTCGGAGATATCGGTCGACGGGGTTTCCGACTCCTGGCGCGCCAGCGGTTTTTCACCGTTCAGGTGCGCGGTCACCTCGAGCAGATGTTTCGCGCCGTGGATGTCCACGCCGTCCACCAGGGCCGCCTCGGCGGCGTTGACGGCGGGCAGAATCAGCGCGCGTCCGGTCTGACGGGTTTGGAGCGCCACGCTGAGCGCGCCCAGCACCGGGCGCAGTTTGCCGGTCAGCGCCAGCTCGCCGATGAATTCGTAGCGGTCCAGATCGCGGCCGGACAGCTGGCCGGAGGCGGCGAGGATGCCGATGGCGATCGGCAGATCGAAACGCCCGCCCTCCTTCGGCAAATCCGCCGGCGCCAGGTTGATGGTGATGCGCCGCGCCGGAAACTCGAAGCGCGCGTTCTGCAGCGCCGCCCGCACCCGGTCCTTGCTTTCCTTCACCGCCGTTTCGGGGAGACCGACGATGGAGAGATTCGGCAGGCCGTTGGCGAGATGCACCTCCACCGTTACCGGCGGGGCTTCCATGCCGATCTGGGCGCGGCTGTGAACGACGGCGAGCGACATGTTTTTAGACTTCCGGGGCGAATCCGTTCGTGCCGAGAAAATTATTCGCGGCTATCCGGCTTTCAGTTTTTCTTCAAGCTCGGTGATGCGTTTTTCGAGTTCCTGCAGCCGCGCCCGCGTGCGCGCCAGCACTTCTTCCTGTACTTCGATTTCTTCGCGTGACACCAGATTCAGGCGGTCGAACACCCCTTGCAGCGCGGCGCGCAGGTTTTTTTCGATATCCTTCGGGCCCGGCGGCAATACCCGGGACAGCGCCGCGACGAATTGGTCGAGGATTCTGGCGTCGATCATGGCGCGATTATAAAACCACTCCTGTCAGTTCGGTTGCGACTGATGTGCACACAAACGGTGCACGGGGTTGAAACCGCATTCTAGCTTGGTGCACAAACAGCTGTTTCATGCCCTCATGTGTATCACAACTCGTTGTAACAAAAAAGAAAAACACTCTGGCACAGAATCTGCTTTTAAGCGCACGTCAATTCAGAAACACAGGGGTAGTTTTCAATTTTTTTTAACATCCGGCCGCGGTGCAAAGGACCGTCAAGCCGTTCACTCGAGGAGAAAGATTATGAATTTCCGTAAAACCATATTGGCTGTATCTCTGTCCGCCTGCGCGGGTGCCGCGATGGCGGCCGACAAGACCCCGACCCTGGGAGAAGTGCTCAAGGCTTCCGGGATCGATGTCAGCGGCTATATCGACACCACCTACACCAACTTTTCCACTGACTCGCCGCTGTATCAGGCCTATACCACAGAGAAAAATGCTTTCAACCTGAATGCGGCGGATCTGGCCATCTCTTCGCTGCCCGCGAGCGGTGCGGGCGGGATGGTCGAGATGATGGCTGGCGAAGATCCGGCTTTCAACGTTTCGAAGGGCTGGAGCACCACCAATTTCGACTTACTGCAGGCCTATGCACAGTACGCCGGGAGCGGCATGACGGTGATGGCCGGCAAGTTCACGACGCTCGCCGGCGCGGAAGTGGCGCAGGCTCCGGCCAACGCCAACATCTCGCGTTCGCTGCTTTACACCAACGCCATTCCCGTGACCCACACCGGCCTGCGCGCCAGCTATGCCCCGGGTGACACCATGAAATTCACTCTCGGCTACAACAACGGTTGGGACATCCTGAAGGAATCCGCCCCCGCCAACTGCACCACGGGCAGTGTCTGTGCCGACGGCAAAACCGTCGAACTGGGCGCATCGCTCAATCCATCGAAGATGTTCAGCCTGGCCGCGTCGTATTACACCGGCGAGGAATACAGCTCCACTTCCAATACGATCGGCGATCGCAAATTGCTCGACATGGTGGCCACGATCAACGCCACGGATGCCCTGACCTTCGTGCTGAACTATGACAAGGCTGAGCAGGAGAAGGCGACCGCGACCAATGGCACGGCCAAGTGGGACGGCATCGCCGGTTATGCGAACTTCGCGTTCGCCGACAAGTGGCGTGCTTCGTTCCGCACCGAGCAGTTCAAGGACAAGAACTGCTTCAGAACCGGTTGCGCGTTCAGCTCCCAGACCATCAAGGGGAACACGCTCACCGTCGGCTATGCGCCGGCAAAGAGCACCGAGCTGCGCGCCGAGCTGCGCGCCGACAAGTCGGACCAGAAGGTGTACACGAAGGACGGCACAACGACCGACAAGCAGAATTTCGCCGGTCTCGAACTGGTCTACAAGTTCTGATGCATGCAATCACGGGCGGCGGCAACGCCGCCCGGCCTTAAAGGAGGCTACATGAAATTCGTAACTGCCATCATCAAACCCTTCAAGCTCGACGACGTGCGCGATGCGCTGGCTGAAGTCGGGGTGCAGGGTGTCACCGTCACCGAGGTCAAGGGTTTCGGTCGTCAGAAGGGACACACCGAACTTTACCGTGGCGCGGAATATGTCGTGGATTTCCTGCCCAAGGTGAAGATCGAAGTCGCGATCGACTCCAAGCAGCTCGACCGGGTGATCGAAGCGATCACGAAGGCCGCGCGCACCGACAAAATCGGCGACGGAAAAATCTTTGTCACCGACCTCGAACAGGTCGTCCGCATCCGCACCGGCGAGACCGGCAAAGATGCGCTTTGATACAGGAGAACATTCCATGTCTATGTCATTCAATCTGAAAAAGCTGTTCGGCGCGCTTGGCGTCGTGCTGCTGTTGGGCATGCCCTTGCTTGCCGTCGCCGACGATACCGCGGCGCCCGCCGCCCCCGCGGCCGCCGCCCCCGCCGCGGCGGCTCC
>DAIDLH010000025.1 GCA_027449605.1 Candidatus Muproteobacteria bacterium
CGTAGGCGCAATGGCCGTACCACATCAGCTGGTGGCCGGCGCCCTGGCCGGCGTATTCGCCGACGATGGCGAGGTTGCAGTTGTACGGACGCGTCGAGGCGCCGCTGGCGCGTTCGGCCGGGGTGAGCTGGCCGTCGAGGCCGGTTTCCGGGCGGTCGCCATGCTGGCAGGTCGGCACCGGCACGGCGCCGAGGAAAGGGGCAGCGGCCTGCGCCCGCGCCGGGGAGGCAGCCAGCGTCGAAAGGCACGCCAGGCCGAGTGCACAGCCGAGCGACAACACGAGCCGATGGAGCAAGCGATGGACCGTGCGCATGGGGAGCCTCGCGGATGGGCGGTGATGCCGCGACCGATCATACCGGCCGGCGACTGGGCCCACGCCCACGGCATCCTCACGATTGGCTTCCACTGCGCGAACGGGGTTGGACGGATGCAACCTTTTTGGGCTATTTGCAAAAAAGTGGTTGGAAGCGCCGAGCTTTCAACCTACGCCACCGGAGAACGGACGAAGTATCATCAAAGATGATACACTGCAGCGGTCAATCGGAGAATCACCATGCAAGTCATCGTCAAGAAGTGGGGCAACTGCGCCGCGGTGCGGTTGCCGGCCGCCGTGATGAAGTCGGTCAAGCTAAGCATCGACCAGCCAGTCGAGGTTGAGGAGCACGACGGCATCATCACGCTGCGCCCGGTGGTGCGGCGCCGACGTTCGCTTGAAGCTCTGATCGCCGCGACGCCCACCTTTGAGCACCAGCCCGGCTGGCTCGACGAGGATGTCGGTCGCGAGCGTGAGGCGTTCAGCGAATGAGCCCAACCCCGAGCTCGGGCCTTGGTGCGGGTGGTTTCGACGCCGGCGACATCGTGCATCTGGATTTCACGCCCAGTGCCGGTCACGAAATGCGCGGCCCACACTACGCGCTCGTCATCTCGCGCCGGGCCTTCAATAAGGCAAGCGGTATCGCGTGGGTCTGTCCCATCTCCCAAGGTGAGGCCGCTGCCCAGCGAGCCGGAGGTTTCCTCGTCACCCTCATGGGTGCCGGCACGCGAACGCTCGGCTCCGTCCAGGTCCATCTACTGCGCGGCGTAGATACACGTGCCCGTGGAGCGCAGCGGGTCGAGAAGGTGCCGCCGCACATCCTCAACGAGGTGCTCGAGATCATCGCTACAGCGACGGAAATGGCGCCCTAGCGCCGGACTGTTCTGTGCAAGAAGTGGTCGGACTGCATCGCCGCCCAACCACGTCTTGCACATAGCCCATTTTTCTAGCGACTGATTGCACTGCCCAACCTGGGCTTCGGACAGGGCGAGATTCCCGCTCTGACTTTACGCTGCAGCCAGTTCCACGTTGACGCGACAGCCGACAGCGCGACTGGCGCGGCTCAGGGTTTCCAATGTGAGGCTTGCGTCGTCGGCATTGAGAATGCGGTCAAGCTGAGCACGGCTGGTGTTCATCAGCTCGGCCATTGCTTTTTTGCTCAGACCACGCGCCTTGCGCGCCTCGTCGAGCTGCCACGCAATCAAACGCTTGAGCGCAAGTGCCGTGGTTTCTTCGAGCAGTCCTTCGTCCGAGAGGAAATCGTCGAAATTCGATCCGATGCGGGGATTACGCTTTGTCATGATCCACCTCCTTCTTGCGTTGCTTCGCAAGTTTCAAATCCGATGCGGGTGTCTTTTGCGACTTCTTCACAAAGCCATGCAGCAGCACCATCGTTGAGTCCCTCACCGTGAACAGCAAGCGGGCGTTGCCACCGGGGATGCTGCTGCGGACTTCCCACAGCCCCGCCTCCAGCTTGCGAACGAGCGGCATCCCGAGCGGCCA
>DAIDLH010000026.1 GCA_027449605.1 Candidatus Muproteobacteria bacterium
GCGGGCGTGGTGATGTCGTCGCAGGCGTCGAGCGCGGGCCGCGAAGAGGCGACGGTTCGCCAGAAGCTCGTCGACACCGGCGGCCGCGTCGAGAAATTCCGCCAGAAGTACGGCATGAAAAAATAACTGTCGTGGTTGCGGCTGGTCTGAAAAAGGCGCTCTTCACGAGCGCCTTTTTATTTTTGGCGCTGCTCACCGCGACCGGTGTAGCCGCCGAATCTGCTGAAATCCGGCATGTCATCGACGGCGACACCGTGGTGCTGGCCAACGGCCGGCACCTGCGGTTGATCGGCATCAATGCTCCCGAGTTGGGCAAGGACGGGGCGCCGGATCAGCCGCTGGCCCGGGAAGCGCGCGCCCGGCTCGCTTCGCTGGTGGAAAAACGACGCGTGACGCTCGGCGACGAGCGCGAACGCGAGGACCATTACAACCGGCTTCTGGCGCACGTGGTGCTGCCTGACGGGCGCGACATCGAGGAGATTCTGTTGCGCGAGGGGCTGGCCTGGGCGGTGGCGATCCCGCCGAACGTGAACAAGCTTCCGGCGCTGATAACCGCCGAGAACGAAGCGCGCGAATCACGGCGCGGGGTCTGGGGCGAACCGGCCTATGCGCCCGTGCCGGTGGAGCGGCTGACGCCGCGGGACACCGGCTTCCGTTTCATCGAGGGCACGATCCGCCGGCGCGTCCAGCGGCATAACGTGATTTACCTCGATTTCACGCCGTCCGTGGCACTGCTCATCCCGGTCAAGGATTGGCAAAAATACTTCCGGGGTAATCCGTCTGAATTGGTCGGGTACCGGGTGGTGGCGCGCGGCTGGCTCACGGAATCCAAGGGCCGGCTGCACCTGCGTGTGCCGCATCCGGCCATGCTAACATTCCGCGACTGAACCCATGCGTATCCCCGCCTTTCACGGCCTGCTGATTCCCTTGCTGCTGACCCTGGTGCTGGCCGGCGGCGCCACCGGCTGCGCCATGAATCCGGTCAGCGGCACGCCGGATGTCGTGTTCATGAGCGAGTCGTCGGAGATCAATATCGGAACCGAAAATGACGCCAAGATCAGGGAAAAGTACGGGGTTTATGAAAACGCCGAACTCCAGGCCTATGTAAATCAGGTCGGGCAGAAACTGGCGGCGCAGAGCCATCGCTCCGGTCTTACCTACCACTTCACCGTGCTCGACAGTCCGGAGGTCAACGCCTTCGCGCTTCCCGGCGGCTATGTCTACATCACGCGCGGCATTCTCGCTTATCTCAATTCCGAGGCCGAACTCGCCGCCGTGCTCGGGCACGAAATCGGCCACGTCACCGCGCGTCATGCCGTACGCCAGTATACCGCGGCCACGGCCACGGGTTTTGTCGGCGCCTTCATCGGCATCGCCACCGGCATCCCGGCCACGCAAGACCTGTTCAATACATTCGGCGGTGTCATGCTCTCCGGTTACGGCCGCGACCACGAGCTGGAATCGGACCGCCTCGGCGCGGAGTACATCGCCCGCGCCGGCTACGATCCGCAGGCCATGATCCGGGTCATCGGCGTGCTCAAGAATCAGGAGGAATTCGAGAAAAAACGCGCTGCCGCCGAGAACCGTCCGCCCCGTATCTACCACGGTGTCTTCGCGAGTCATCCCAGCGCCGACAAACGATTGCACGAAGTCGTCGGGGAAGCGGACAAGTTCAAAACGCTTTCAGCTCCCGTCGTGGCGCACGAGGATTATCTCAAAAAAATCGACGATCTCCTCTTCGGTCAGGCGGCCCGAACCGGCGTGCGTCATGGAAACAATTATTATCACCGTGATTTCAATTTCGCGCTCGGCATCCCCGCGAACTGGGTGGTTGAATTCGACAGCTATTACATGATGCGCCTTGTCAGTCCCGACAAGCAGGCGACACTGCAAATCGAGTCCGAGAGTCAGACGCAGGAAGTTCCCGCAAGCGAATTTCTGAAAACGCGCATGAACGTATCCGAGTTCGATCAGCCCGGTCCGATCAAGGGACAGGCGCTGACGTCATACACGGGCGTGGTGCCCGAGTCGCCGACGCTGGGCACGAATAAAACCCGGGTTGCGGCCGTGTATTTCAATGGCAGGCGCTACCTGTTTCAGGGCACGGTAAAAGAGCCGGGCGCTTTCGCCGCCAACGATCCTTCGTTTCTTTCAACCGCCCGCAGCCTCCGGGCACTGACGGAAAAGGAAAAGCGCCTCGCCGGAGGTTTGCGGATCCGCATAATGCGCGCCAAGGCAGGCGACACTTTTACCGCGCTGGCGCAGCGGTCTCCCCAGGTTCAGTACGGCGAATCCATCCTGCTCCTGATCAACGACAAATTTCCGTTTGGCGAAGCCCAGCCGGGCGAACTCATCAAGATCATCGAATAGGCAAGATATTTATTATGACAAGACGAGCGAGCGCAGCGAGCAGGGCTTCGTTATTGACAAGACGAACGAAGCGAAGCGGAGCAGGGCTACTATGAAAAATGAAATGAAGCAGGCCGCGCTCGACTATCACGCGCTGCCGAAACCCGGCAAGACCGCAGTGGTGCCGACCAAGCCGTGCGAGACCCAGCACGACCTGTCGCTCGCCTACTCTCCCGGCGTCGCCGAGCCGGTGCGCGCCATCGCCGCCGACCCCGAGGCCGCCTACCGCTACACCAACAAGGGCAACCTGGTGGCGGTCATCAGCAACGGCAGCGCCATCCTCGGGCTCGGCAACCGCGGCTCGCTCGCGAGCAAGCCGGTGCTCGAGGGCAAGGCGGTGCTGTTCAAGCGCTTCGCCGACATCGACGTGTTCGACATCGAGGTCGATGCGCCGGATCGCGACGCCTTCATCGACACCGTGGCCAACATCGCGCCGACCTTCGGCGGCATCAACCTCGAGGACATCGCCGCGCCCGACTGCTTCGCGATCGAGGAGATGCTGCGCGCGCGCCTCGACATCCCGGTGTTCCACGACGACCAGCACGGCACCGCGGTGATCATCTGCGCCGGGCTGTCGAACGCGCTCGAACTCCAGGGCAAGAAACTGTCCGAGGCGCGGATCGTGCTGCTCGGCGCCGGCGCCGCCGGCCTCGCGACGATTCAACTGCTGATCGCGCTCGGCGCCAAGCGCGACCGCATCCTGCTGATCGACAGCCAGGGCGTGATCCACCCCGGACGCCCGGACCTCAACATCTACAAGCGCCGCTACGCGCAGGTGACGGACAAGCGCACGCTCACCGACGCCATGCAGGGCGCGGATGCCTTCATCGGCGTGTCCGCGGCGAACACGGTGACGCCGGAGATGGTGAAATCCATGGCGCCCAAGCCGGTGGTGTTCGCGCTCGCCAACCCCGACCCGGAAATCCGCCCGGAGCTGGCGCACGCCGCGCGCACCGACCTGATCATGGCCACGGGACGTTCGGACTACCCGAACCAGGTCAACAACGTGCTTGGATTTCCCTACATTTTCCGCGGCGCGCTGGATGTGCACGCGAGCTCGGTTTCGCGCGCCATGCTGATCGCGGCGGTGCGCGCGCTGGCCAGGCTCGCGCGCGAGCCGGTGCCGGCGGAAACCCTGCGCGCCTACGGCCTCACGCAGCTGGCGTTCGGCCCGGACTACATCATCCCCAAGCCGCTCGACCCACGCCTGATCCATACCGTGCCGCCGGCGGTGGCGCGCGCCGCCGTCGATTCCGGCGTGGCGCGCGCCGGCTATCCCGCGCATTATCCGAAACCGGCGGCGTGACCCGCCTCCCGCGCCGGAGCGGCGGCGCCTCCGGCTATACTGACTCTTGAATCAGAACCCAAGGGACAGGTCATGAATAAAATCACCATCGTCGGCGCCGGACGCGTCGGCGAATCCGCCGCGCACAACCTCGCCAAGGCGGAGCTGTGCCGCGAGGTGGTGCTGATCGACATCAAGGAAGGCGTGCCGCAGGGCACGGCGCTCGACATCCAGGAGTCGGCGCCGATCTTCGATTTCGACACCACGCTCACCGGCTCGAACGATCTGCACGCCATGGCCGGCTCGGACATGGTGATCATCACCGCCGGCATCCCGCGCAAGCCCGGCATGTCGCGCTCCGACGTGCTCGACACCAACCTGGAAGTGGTCCACGGCATCGTCGACGTGCTGATCAAAACCGCGCCCGCGGCTTTGTTGCTGGTGGTCTCGAACCCGGTTGACGTGCTGACCTACGCCGCCTGGAAACGCAGCGGCTGGCCGCGGCATCGCGTGTTCGGCATGGCCGGCGTGCTCGACTCGGCGCGCATGGCGAGCTTCGTCGCCATGGAAACCGGCTTCTCGGTCAAGGACATCACCGCCATGGTGCTCGGCGGCCACGGCGACACCATGGTGCCGATGACGCGCTTCACCTGCATCAACGGCATTCCCATCGAACACTTCCTGTCGCCGGAACAGATCCGGAAAATCGTCGAGCGCACGCGCGGCGGCGGCGCCGAAATTCTTTCGCTGCGCAAGACCGCGAGCGCCTACGACGCGCCCGCCGCCGCCATCGCCGCCATGGTCGACGCGATCAGCCACAACCGCCGCCACATCCTTCCCGGCGTGGCGGTGCTGCAGGGCGAATACGGACTGCA
This sequence comes from Candidatus Muproteobacteria bacterium, assembly GCA_027449605.1. GTDB lineage: Bacteria > Pseudomonadota > Gammaproteobacteria > Acidiferrobacterales > Sulfurifustaceae > Sulfuricaulis. The sequence goes on from DAIDLH010000026.1 coordinate 4,570, forward strand.
CGACACCTGCATGGGCGTGCCGGTGGTTTTCGGGGAGAACGGCGTGGAACAGGTGATCGAACTGCCCTTCACGCCCGAGGAAGCGGCCGAATTCGCGCGCTCGGCGGCCATGGTCCAGGCCGACCTCGCGCGCCTCAAAGAGTAATCTGCCGTGACCGTCGCGCCGCGCACGGTCGCCGACTTCATCGGCTGGGCGGAACGGCGCTTTGCCGAAGCTGAACTCTATTTCGGCCACGGCACCGACAACCCGCTCGACGAGGCCGCGTGGCTGGTGGGCAGCGCGCTGAAGCTGGCGCCGCACGAACTCGAGGATCACCTCGACGACACGCCCGCGCCGCCGCAGCAGGACGCGATCCGCGCGCTCGTGGAGGCGCGCATCCGCAGCCGCCGGCCGCTCGCCTACCTGCTCAAGGAGGCCTGGTTCGCCGGATTGAAATTCTACGTCGACGAGCGCGTGATCGTGCCGCGCTCGCTCACCGCGGAATTCATCGTCGAGCAATTTCAACCGTGGATCGATCCGGCGCGCGTGCGGCGGATGCTCGACCTGTGCACCGGCAGCGGCTGCATGGCCATCGCCTGCGCCTATGCCTTTCCCGAGGCGCGCGTGGACGCCGCGGACATCTCCGACGCGGCGCTTCAGGTGGCGCGCATCAATGTCGAGAATCACGGACTGCGCGAACGCGTGCGTCCGGTCCGCTCCGATCTGTTCGATGCCTTGAGAGAAGAACGCTACGACCTCATCGTCACCAATCCGCCGTACGTGGCCCGGGTCGAGATGGCGACTCTGCCGGAGGAATACCGGCACGAACCGGCGCTGGCGCTGGAATCCGGGACGCGCGGGCTGGATGCGATCGCGCGCATCCTGGCGCAGGCGCCCGCGCACCTGAACCCGGACGGCATCCTTGTCGCCGAGGTCGGCAACAGCGCCGAAACCTTGCAGGCAACATTCCCCGCGGCGCCGTTCACCTGGCTCAGCACGTCATCGGGGGACGAATGCGTGTTCCTGCTGACGGCGGAACAGTTGCAGCGGTATCACGCGACGTTCTCATCCGCGCGCTGACCGTCAAACGACGTGGATTATTGCGACGGCGTGTGGCGCAGGCCGGAAGCGGCGGCGCGATCCATGATCCAGATCCCGTCGCGCGCCAACTGTGCCGGGCATTGCACAGGCTGATCCGGGCCTTCCAGGGCCCGTGCCACGGCGCCCGCTTTGTCCGCTCCGCTGACCAGAATAATTTTCTCGCGCGCCGCCGCGATCACGGGCGGAGTGACGGTGAGCCGGTGCGGCGGCGCCTTCGGCCCTATGACGGCCACCACCTTGCGCGCCGTTTCGCGCAACGCGGATGAACCCGGAAACAGCGAAGCGGTATGCCCGTCCTCGCCGATGCCCAGAATGACGAGATCCAGGCGCGCGGGCAATCGTCGCGCATATTCTTCGGCCGCGGCCTCGCGATCGGGTCGCTCGGCCTCCATGCGAAATATCCGCTCGGAGGGTACGGGCACGGCGTCGAGCAGCGACTCTCGCGCCATGCGGTAATTGCTTTGCGGATCGCCGGGCGGCACGGCGCGTTCGTCGCCGAAAAAAATTTCCAACTTGTCCCACGCCACGTCCGGGTCCAGCGCCAGCCGCCGATACACCGCGCGCGGTGTACCGCCGCCGGCCAGCATCACGCTCGCCCGGCCGTGATCGGCGATCGCACGCTCGATCACCTCGGCAATGTGGCGCGCCGCGGTCTGCGGCAGCAATTCGGCGGTGACAACCACGCGACGCTGGCCGGCGCTCCCCGAACCTGTTTTCAGAGCGTTCTCCACGCGCGCTGGTCCGCGCGCAGCAGCCCGTCGGCCGCGAGCGGTCCCCACGAGCCGGCGGCGTAGTTTGGAAAATCGTGCGGCGGTTCGGCGGCCCAGTGGTCGATCACCGGCTCCACGATCTGCCACGCGCGGTAAATCCAATCGGCGCGCGCGAACAACGTCTGGTCGCCGCCCATGGCGTCGTGCAGCAGCCAGGAATAAGCGCTGGGGAGCTGTTCGACGCCGAAGGCGCTGGCGTAACGGAAGTTCATGGTCACCGGCTGCAGGCACAGGCCCGGCCCCGGCTGCTTGGCGACGAAGGTCTGCATGATGCCTTCCTCCGGCTGCAACCGGAACGCCAGCACGTTGCCGCCGAGACTGTCGGACGCGATCGGAAACATGAGGTGCGGCGTCGGCTTGAAGTGGATCGCCACTTCGGTGAGCTTGCGCCCGAGGCGCTTGCCGGTGCGCAGATAGAACGGCACGCCGGCCCAGCGCCAGTTGTCGATCATGATCCGCAGCGCCGCGAAGGTGGCGGTGTTCGAGTCGGGCGCGACGTTCTTTTCCTCGCGATAGCCGGGCACGGCGACGCGGTTCATGTGTCCCGGCCCGTACTGGCCGCGCACCGCGTCGCGGCGCAGGTCCAGTGGCCGCACCGCCTCCATCACCTTCACCGTCTCGTCGCGCAGACCGGCGCCGTCGTAGCGCACCGGCGGCTCGATCGCGGTCATGCACAGCAACTGCATCAGGTGGTTCTGCACCATGTCGCGCACCACGCCGGTCTTCTCGTAAAACCCGGCGCGCGTGCCGATGCCGATGTCCTCGGCCACGGTGATCTGCACGTGGTCGATGTAGTTGCGGTTCCAGATCGGCTCGAAGCTGGGGTTGGCGAAGCGCACCACCAGCAGGTTCTGCACCGTCTCCTTGCCGAGAAAATGATCGATGCGATAGGTCTGGTCCTCGCTGAACACGTCGAGGATTTTCCGGTCGAGGTCGCGCGCCGAGGTCTCGTCGGTGCCGAACGGTTTCTCGATCACCAGCCGCCGCCAGCCCCGGCTGCTCCTCGCCAGGCCGGCCGCGTCGAGACGGTTGACGATGCCGCAAAAAAAATCGGGCGGCGTGGCCAGGTGAAACAACACGTTGTCCGGGATGCCGTGGCGCCGCTGCAGCGACTGCAGCTTGTCGCGCAGCCGCGCGTAATCGCCTTCCGGCGGCGCGTCGAAGTGTCCCATGACGTAGTGCAGGTGCGGCGCGAAGCGTTCCCAGTGCCGCGGATCGAACGAACGCTGCTCGGCGACGGCGCGGCGCATGCGCTCGCGGAACGCCTGGTCGTCCCAGTCGTCGCGGGAGAAACCAATAATGGTGAACGGCTCCGGCAGCAGCGATTGGCAGGCGAGATCGTACAATGCCGGGATCAGCTCGCGCCGCGACAGGTCGCCGGCGGCGCCGAACACCACGATGCAACAGGGCTCGGTGGGTTTGCCGGAGCTGAGTCCGACGCAACTGGGGGCGAATTCCAGTTCGCTCATGATGTCACTCTTTCTTCACCGCGTGACCGCCGAACTGCTGGCGCAACGCGGCGATGATCTTGGCGCTGAAACGGTCCTGCTGGCGCGAGGCGAAGCGTTCGTACAGCGACTGCGTGATCACCGGGATCGGGATCGCGTTTTCCACGGCATAGGCGATGCTCCAGCGGCCCATGCCCGAATCGTCGACGTAACCGGCGATGTGTTTCAGGTCGTTGCCCTCTTCGCGCAGCGCCCGCGTCAACAGATCGAGCAGCCACGAACGCACCACCGAGCCCTGCTGCCACAGCGCCGCGACGCGCGCCAGGTCGATACCATACTCCGAGCGCTGCAGACATTCGAAGCCTTCGCCGAGCGCCTGCAACATCGCGTACTCGATGGCGTTGTGCACCATCTTGACGAAGTGGCCGGCGCCGCTCGCGCCGACGTGCGCGTAACCGTCCTTCGGCGCCAGCGCCTTGAACACCGGCTCGAGCCTCTCGAACGCCGGCTTCGGCCCGCCGATCATGAGGCAGTAACCGATCTCCAGCCCCCACACGCCGCCGCTGACGCCGGCGTCGAGAAAATGCACGCCGCGCTGCGCGCAGCGTTCGCCGGCGCGCGCGGAATTGACATAGCGCGAGTTGCCGCCTTCGACGATGATATCGCCCGGGCCGAGCAAGCCGAGCAGAGTGTCGATGGATTCTTCCGTCGGCGCGCCGTGCGGCACCATGAGCCACACCGCGCGCGGCGCCTGGAGTTGCCGCACCAGCTCCGCCACCGACGGCGTCAGCGTCACCGCCGCGGTCACCGCCGGCTCGACATTGCGCGGATTGCGGTTGTACCCGACCACGCCGTGGCCGGCCTTGACGAGCCGCAGCGCCATGTTGCCGCCCATGCGGCCCAAGCCAATCATGCCGATCTGCATTGTTTCATCTCCAGTTGTTTCATCGGCGTCACCGGTACGCGGGCGTCCCTGCCGACGTTATGACTCGGCGCCGGTCCCCGGGTTCGACGATACACCGTTCCCGTTCCGCTCGCCGCCGGGAGAGCATATATCGCTCACCGCGTACATGGTCTCGATTTCGCGCGCGAAACGCTTCTCGATTTCCCGGCGCTTGAGCTTGAGCGTGGGCGTGAGCAGGCCGTTTTCCACGGTCCAGGGCTCGGCCAGGCGCGCGATGTGACAGATACGCGCATAGCCGGGAAAGTCGTGGAGCCGGGCGTTGGCTCGCGCGCACAGTTCCGCGGCGTTTTCGATCCGACTCACCGCGAGCAACCCGAGCTTGGGCCGGCCCTCGCCGAGCACCATCACCTGCTCGAAAGCCGCGTCGCGCAGGATCGCCTGCTCGGCGTCGGTGGGCGGGACCTTCTCGCCGTTGGACAGCACCAGAATGTCCTTCACGCGTCCGGTGATATGGACATAACCGCCGCGGATCGTGGCGAGGTCGCCGGTATGCAGCCAGCCGTCCCGGTCGATCATGGCCGCCGTGGCGTCGGGGTTGTTCCAGTAGCCGAGCATGACGGCCGGCCCGCGCGCCAGCAATTCGCCGTTCGCGTCGCAGCACAGCTCGATGCCTTCGAGCGCGCGACCGACCGAGGACGGATCGTTGTCGCCCGACCGGTTCGCGGCCAGCACCGGCGAGGTTTCGGTGAGCCCATAGCCCTGAATGATCGGCAGCCCGAGGCCGACGAACACGCGCGCCAGGTGCGGCGCAAACGCCGCGCCGCCGACGATGATCAGACGCAAGCGACCGCCCAAGCGGCGGTGAAGTTTGTTCGCCACCAGAAGCTTGAACAGCGGCCAGCGCAGCCGGTCGCGCCACGTCGCTTCGCCGCGGAAGCGCCGCCAGCCGCTGTCACAGGCGGCTTCGAACAACCGGCGCTTGAACGAGCCGGGCGCCATGGCTTCCTGCATTCTGGAATAGATGCGCTCGAAGATGCGCGGCACGCTGATGAGTATCGTCGGCCGCTGCTCGCGGATGTCGTCGGCGAGCAGGCTGATCGAGCGCGCGTACACGGTCTGCGCGCCGGCCCAGATCGCCGAGTAGTAACCGCAGGTGCGCTCGAACATGTGCGACAGCGGCAGAAACGAGAGGAACCGGTCGGACGCATTCGCCGGGATGGCTTTCATCGACGCGATGACGTTGCTCAGGATGTTGTCGTGCGACAGCATCACGCCCTTGGGCCGGCCGGTGGTGCCGGAGGTGTAGACGATCGTGGCCAGATCGCCCGGCGCGGCGCGCGAGCGCGCCAGTTCTCCGCCCGCGCGCGGCAGCCAGTCCTGCGCGCGGACGAGTTTACCGTCCTGTCCGGCTTCGCCCGTCAGGCACACCACCCGTTCGACCGTGCGTGTCTGATCGCGCAGCACCGGCCACAGTTTCGCGTCCTCGAGCAGCAGCAGGCGCGCGCCCGAATCGTTCAGGCACCAGGCCATGTTGTCGGGGCGGTCGTCGAAATACAAAGGCACGGTGACGAGACCGAGAGCCAGCGCCGCCTGGTCGAACAACACCCATTCGACGCGGTTGTGCAGGCACAGCGCGATGCGGTCGCCGGGCCGGAGGTTTTCCTGCCGGAGCGCCGCCTGCCAGCGCGCCGCCTCGCGGCCGGCGTCGGCCCAGTTCAGGTCCGTCCAGGCGCGCCCGTCGTGCTGGCGATAAGCGGGGGCATCGGGCGACTCCAGCACGCGTTGCCGGAACAAGTCGGAAAGGTTGTGCTGACCTGCGCCCTCCATGTCCGTGAGTTATCGCCCACCCGTCAGAAAACCCACTTCGCCTGCGCGCTGAGTATATTTACATTCGCCTTGTAGTCGCCTATCAGACTGCCGCGCAGAAAGTTTTCGCTGGTTGAGGTCCCGGCGCTCTTGTTGATCTTGGGGTCATCGAGCCTGATGTAGGTATAGGCGAGGTCGATGCTCATGCTATTCGAGTATTTGTACCCGGCGCCGAGCGACAGCCAGTTGCGGTTTTCGTCGGGCAACCGCGGCGTACGCACAGTTTCGTTGGGAGTCGGCGACTCGTCCCTGGCGATGCCGGCGCGATAAATCCAGGATCCGCCCGGCATGTAATTCACCCCCACGGCATAACGGTAACTGTCCTCCAGATTGAGCGTGACCACGGAATCCTTCTGGGTGGTGCTGCCGGTAAACCCGATGCGCAGCTCCGGCAGGTGACTCCAGTTGGTCCGTGTGGCATCGCCCATGACCGCCCAGTTCGGATTGATCTGGTGAAAGACGCTCAGGGAAACCGTGTCGGGCAGGGTAATGTCGGTCCGCATCCCCGAGTTGACGATGCTGAATTGCGCTGCCGCGGCCACCGCTGCCGCCGTCGCGTTGGGATAGTTCACCGTGAAATCGCCGGTCACTTCGTGCGATACCTTGGAGCGATAGGCGAACCCGACGCGAGTGGCCGCGCCGGTCTGCCACAACAACCCCAGATTGAAACCCAGGCCGGTGTCGCTGCCGGCGACCTTGGCGCTGCCGTCAGCACCGCCGACGCCGCCGCAGGACGTCGCCGCCAAGGCGCACAGGCTGCCAAAATCAACCGCATTGGTCAGCTCCGCTTCCAGACGCTGGATGTTGACGCCGGCTCCCACGGAAAAATCCTGATTGATCCGATAGCCCAAGGACGGATTGATGTTGACCGTTTTGATTTCCGAGTGGTTGGCGTAATAGCGGCCCACCCAGTTGTCGCCGTAGTCTGTCGCCAGTCCAAACGGCGCGTTCACACCCAGTCCGAAAACGATCCCGTCGCTGATCGGCTGACTGTAGTAAAAGTTCGGAACCACGGCGTGAGTACCGGCATCGCCGCCATCGTCGCCGGCGATGGCTCCGCCACCCAGCACCGCGGCGCGGGTGGCGCTGGTCTTGCTGAATTTGATCGACTGCGCGATGAAGTGACCGCCCACCACGATCTGTTGGCCCGTGAGCCGGGTGAGGCCCGCCGGGTTGTACCAGACGGTGCTGGCGTCCTCGGCGATGGCGGCGCCGCCGGCAAAGGCGTTGCCCAGGCCGGCCGGACTGTTTTCGGCGAGCTGAAAAAATGCCGCTTCGGCGATGACAGCGTGGGTGAACAATCCGGCGACGGCGACACAACCAAACCAATAACGGCGTGTGTTCATGGCGCACTCCTGGTGTCAGGGCAAGGTTTGGTCGACGCGATCGCCTTGCGGGTTATTTATATTTGGCCAAGCGGAACCGAATTGTTTCAGCGACGAATCGTCACTCCGCGACCGTTGACTATCTTACCGGGTCTCGCTCCGGAATCGAAGCGCGGATCATCCTCAGGAATTAGGAATTGTCCCGCCGGCGCCGCGTCAGCAATTCCGGCCGCGACCAGCCCGCGTCGGGTTTGAATCGTGCGCCGTACTCCTGCGACAGGCGATGCAGGCTGTGGCTGATGCCGGTCACGCCGAGGCTGTCGATGTAGCTCATCGGCCCGCCGAGGAACGGCGCGAAGCCGGTGCCGTACACCATGCCGGCGTCCACGGCGTCGGCGTCGGTCACCACGCCTTCGCGCAGGCAGGCCACGGCTTCGTTGAGCAGGCGCAGCACC
>DAIDLH010000027.1 GCA_027449605.1 Candidatus Muproteobacteria bacterium
CGATGGCTTCGCCCTCGGGCGTCTGGAACCGCACCGCTTTTGCCGCTTCCGTGCCGATGATCGCGAGCGGGTAATGCTGGAACCGGAAAGCGATGCCTTCCTCGCGCACGGCTTTCAGCTCGCGCGGCGAGGCGCGCAGGCTTTCCTCGGCGGCACGGGCGCAGGTCGTGACCGCCGCGCCGGCGCGCCGCGCCGTGCGCGCGCAATCCATGGCGGTATCGCCGCCGCCGAGCACCAGCACGCGCTGGCCGGCCAGCGGCGGCTTGTCCCTGAGATAGGCGAGCGCGGTGTACACCCGCGGAAGCTCGCGCCCCGGCAGCGGCACCTCGCGCGGCGCCTGGGTGCCGGTGGCGAGGAACACCGCGTCGTGCTCGTCGACGAGGCGTCGCATCGCCGGTCCGTCCACCTCGACGCCGAGGCGGAATTCGACGCCCGCGGCGTCGAGTAACGCCTGGCGCGTTTCCAGCACCGCGCGGTCGAGCTTGAACGGCGGCACACCCTGCGTGAGCAACCCGCCGATCTCACCGTGACGGTCGAACACAGTCACCGAGCAACCTTCGCGGTTCAGGGAGTCGGCGCAGGAAAGACCGGCCGGTCCGGCGCCGATCACGGCGATGCGCCGGCCGTTGCGCGCCTTCGCCGCCGCCGGGCGCCAGCCGTTCTCGAAGGCGATCTCGGTGACGTAGCGCTCGACCGCGCCGATCGTGACCGCGCCGTCTTCTTTCGTCTTGGTACAGCTGCCTTCGCACAGCCGATGCTGCGGGCACAGCCGCCCGCAGACTTCCGGCAGCGCACTGGTGCGGGACGCGATCGCGGCGGCTTCGGTGAACTCGCCGCGGGCCGCCGCCTGCATCCAGTCGGGGATGCGATTGGTCAGCGGACAGCCGCTGCGGCAGCCGGGCACGCCGCAGTCGAGACAGCGTGCCGCCTGTTTCTGGATTTCCGCGAGCGGTGGACGGACGTAGATTTCATTCGTGTCACGCACGCGTTCCTCGGCCGCCCGTGCCACGGGCTCGATGCGCGGCACGGCCTCGGCCGGCGCTTGCTTCATCAGGTAACTGCCGTTCTGCACCAGATTCGGCCGGAACAGGTTGCGCACGTCGCGGATTTCGAGCGCGTCGGTCGGGCATGACACCACGCAGCGCCCGCAGCCCATGCAGTCCTCGATGCCGGTGATGCGGCCGAAGTTTTTCCCCTGCTCCCACACCGGAATGCCCATGTCACACACCTGCTCGCAGCGCCGACAGTCGTTGCACTTGTCTTTGTCCATGCGAATGTCGTAGAAGCCGGCATGGTTGAGCAGGCCGAAGGTCGCGCCGTACGGGCAGAGATAGCGGCAGTAAAAGCGATTGCCGGTGAGCGGCGCGACGAAGAAGGTGCCGAAGTAGGTGAGCCCGACGATGAGATAGAACAGGCCCACGAAGCTCACCGTCCAGCTGTTCGGCGGATATTGCGTCACCACCATCACGCCCACATAGAACACGAAAAAGAACCACTTGGTGTGCCGCAGCCGCCACGCCCATTTTCCGCGTACGGTCCGGTCGCGGAAGGCGAAACCCACGGTCTCGCGGATGCCGACGCACGGACAGTTCCAGCCGCAGACCACGCGCCGGCCGAACAGGAACACCGCCGTCAGGATCAGGAAGAACGTGATCGTGCCGGGAACATGGATCGACGGGAAGATCGGCTGCCCCCAGAGATAACCGACATAAGGTTCATACATCGGCCGCAGCCAGGGAATAAGCCACCAGAACACCGTGACCATCGCCACCAGCACCGTGAGGCGCAGCCGCGTGTAGCGATTGCGCTCGGCGTAGATACGCCACAGGCCGAAACCCAGGATGATCGCGTATTCGGTGTAGCGGTTGAGCCAGATCGGGTTGTTGAACAGGAACAGCCATGTTTCGTTGAGCCAGCCGAGGAACGCGAGCGTAAACGCGGCGAATGCGAAGATCTGGATGCCGAGGTGATACTTGCGCGGCAGCAGGTCCTGCGCGTCGCTTTCGCTCGCACGCGGGGCGTGCACGATCGGAATGACCGGGTAGGCCTTGGTTGCGCGCTCCCTGGCGGTTGGCAGGACGATGGCGCTGGTGGCGGAGTTCATGGGTTGCCGTGAACTAAAACGTCAGGTTCATGTCGGCCGGGATCACGACTTCCTTGTAATACTTTGCCGGGTCGGCCACCTTGACCCCGTCCACCAGGTCCTTCGGCGTCATGCCGAAGAGCGACAGATTGAGCGGGCAGGCAAGCACGGTCGCGCCTTCGGCGATGAGCATGACGAACAGGTCCTCGACCAGTGGCAGGCCCATTTCGTCCATCCTGGCCATCACCGCTTCGCCCATATCCTTGGGCTCGTCCGGCAGACAGGTCAGTGTCTTCATCTTGTCACGGTGCACGGCGTTAATGCCGCGCGAACCGAAGAACAGCGTAACCTTCGAGCCCTCGCGCAGCAGACTCAGCGCCGTCATCAACGCATTGAACACTTGGCACAGCTCGTCGTGGAAACACATGACGGAGACTTTTTTCATGGCAATGCTCCTTCAGAAGGTCAGGACGATGTCGCTTTCCTTGACCCAGGAGGCGAGCGCTTTCATCGAGCCCTTCTGGATGCCGGGGATCAGGTCGCGCTCGTCGAGCTGGCAGTCGTTCAGCGACATGCCGCAGGCGCGCACCTCGAGCCCGTATTCCATGAGCTCGGTGAGCAGTTTTTCCAGGTCCACGGCTCCGGCCGGAACCTGCTGACCGTGTTTGGCGAGCTGTGTGCCGTCGTCGAGCAGGTGCACCTGTACCTTCATATCCTCCGCCAGCGCCGCGCCGGCGAAGCGCAGCGCATGCCAAGCCTTGTTGTCGCCCTTGTACGGCGCGTTCTGGATGACGATGGTGACGGTTTTGCCGGTGCCGGCGCTGACGCCGCCCGGCAACGGTGTCGCACTACATTCGCTTGTGGTCGCGGTGGCGGAAGACCCTGGCTGCTTCTGGTTCCAACCGACCATGCCGTCATCCACGAGCAGCGCCTGCTTGAAGCCGGTCTCGCGCAACAGCTGCACGGCTTTGCCGGACATGCGGTTGGTGCGGCAGATCACCGCGATCGGAAGCTCGCGCCGCGATTCGAGCTCGGCCAGCCGTTTAGGCAGCTCATCGATCGGAATGTTGAGCGAGCCGGCGACGTGGCCAAGCTCACCGGCGTAATCCTTGGCCGGACGCACGTCGAGCACGGTGATGTCGTCGTGCTGCTCGAGCCGTTGCTTGAGGTCGGCGCTGGAAATTTTTCCTTCGGCTGCTGCGGGCGCGCCGCGCAGCCGCTTGACGAGGCGCGGCAGGAACGCGACCACGCTGAGTAGTGCGAGCGCCAGCAAACCCTTCTGGATCAGGCCCTCGCCGCCGGCGACCGCCTCGCGCCCGGCGTAGCCGAGGTAGGTATAGGCCACCGCGCCGGGGAACATGAACACGTAGGAACCGACGACGTAGGCGAGCAGTCCGATGCGCGTGAGCCCGAGCGCGTAGTTGAGCAGGTTGAACGGGAACAGCGGCACCAGGCGCACGAACGCGATGAAACGCCAGCCCTCCTGTTCCACGCCCTCGATCAGCTGTTTCGTCCAGCCGCCCGCCTTGCGGTGCACCCAGTCGGAGGCGAGGTAGCGCGCGATCAGGAACGCCACGGCGGCGCCGACGGTGGCGCCGGTGAGACTGTAGAGCGTGCCCCAGACCGGGCCGAACAGCGCGCCGCCGGCGAGCGTGATCACCGAGCCGGGCAGGAACAGCACCGTGACGACAACGTACACCGCCATGTACAACAGCGGACCGAGCGCGCCGGCGTTTTTCACCCAGGCCTCGAGTGCCGCGACGTTTAACAGGTCACGGTACGCATAAGCAAGAACGATCGCGGCCGCGAGCGCGGCGAACAAAACGATGCGAATCAGCGCCCGGCGGGTCACGGCTTGCGCTCCCAGCTGCGGCGATTGATGGCGTAGCCGGTGATGCGGCCGAGGAACGGCAGGATCAGCATGCCGGGCAGGTCGGTGGCGAGCTTCGGCTCGCGGTAATCGCGGATGCCGATGGTCATGGCCTCGTGGCCGGCGTCCGGCTGGTTCTTGTAGGTGCCGAACAGACGGTCCCACCACGGCAGGTTGAAGCCGAAGTTGCTGTTGGTCTCGTGATCCTCGATCGAGTGATGCACGCGGTGCATGTCGGGCGTGACGACGAACAGGCGCAACACGCGGTCGAGCGCGGCCGGCAGGCGCAGGTTGCCGTGATTGAACATGGCGGTGGCGTTGAGCAGAATCTCGAAAACGATCACCGCCGCGGCCGGCGCGCCGATCACGGCGATGACCGCGAACTTGATGAGCATGGACAGGATGATTTCGATCGGGTGGAAGCGCGCGCCGGTGGTGACGTCGAAGTCGAGATCGGCGTGATGCATGCGGTGCAGCCGCCACAGGATTGGCACGGCGTGAAACATCACGTGTTGCAGGTAGATCGCGAAATCGAGAATCACGACCGAGCCGAGCACCGCGAACCAGGCGGGGACGGCGAAATTGTTGAACACGCCCCAGCCCCGGCTCGCGGCGAGGGCCGCGAAGCCCGCGGCCGTCACCGGCAACAGCACGCGCACCAGCGCGCTGTTGAGGAACACGACGCCGAGGTTGCTCGTCCAGCGGCGCCATTTGGAAACCGTCAGCCGGCGGCGCGGGGTCAGGATCTCCGCCCCGGCCACGATGACCAGCACCCCGAAGAAGGCCGTCAGCCGTATCGCCATCTCGTTTTGCAGCAGCGTCTGAAACATGGGCTCTCCCGCTTGAATTGATATGGAGGTATGCTAGTATTCAAATAATCAATTGAATACTAGATTATAGAATTCGGCGATGTCAAGACAGAACCTGAAGCAGCAGATTTACAGCCAGGTGGCGCGCATCGGCAAGGCGGCCTGTCACGGTCACCGGCTCGAACTGCTCGAATACCTGGCGCAGGGCGAACGCACGGTCGAGGCGCTCGCCAAACTGACCGGCCTTTCGGTGGCGAACACTTCACAGCATCTGCGGGTCATGCGCCACAGCGGATTGGTGAGTGCGCGCAAGGACGGCCTGTATGTCTATTACAGTCTGGCCGGCGACGAGATCGTGCGGCTGCTCTCCAGCATGCGCCGGCTGGCCGAATCGCACCTCGCCGACGTGGGCCGCTTGGTGCGCGCCTATCTCACCGTCAAGGATGAGCTCGAACCGATTCCGCGGCGCGAACTGCTGGAACGCGCGCGCAAGGGCATGGTCACGGTTCTCGACGTGCGCCCGCCGGAAGAGTACGCCTCCGGTCACGTTCCCGGTGCGAAGAACGTGCCATTGAAGGAGCTGGCGAAACGGCTCAAGGAATTGCCGAAGAATCAGGAAGTCGTCGCTTATTGTCGTGGGCCGCACTGCGTGCTCGCCTTCGACGCCGTGGCGCAGCTGCGCGAAAAAGGATTCCGGGCGCGACGCATGCAGGACGGTTTTCCGGAATGGCGCGAGGCGGGCCTGCCGGTGGAGAAAACCGCCGCGACCGAATCAAGGAGCGGCAAAAACTAGCCGTCATCGTTCTCGCGCGCGCGCGAGTAAACCATGGCCCCTTTGGGTATCATGGCGGCATGTCCGATTCCGCTCAGCGATTGTTCGACGCGGCGCTCGCGGCCATCCCCGAACCGCTGCGAGCGCGGGTCTCCGGTCACTGGCCGGAACTCGCGCCGCAGGCGACGGCGCTGCCGCCGGGGAAATGGCTCGAAACCCTGCCGCGCGTGTTCGCCGCGAGCGAGTTCGTTTCCCGCAGTTGTGTACGGCAGCCGGCGCTGCTGAATGACCTGATCGGCTCCGGCGATCTGCTCCGCGCTTATGCGGCCGACGAGCTTGCCGCGCGCGTCACGAAAGCCCTGGCCGACGTCGCCGACGAAACCGCGTTGAAGGCGCGGCTGCGTCAACTGCGCCGGCGCGAGCTGGTGCGCATCGCCTGGCGCGATCTTGCCGGCTGGGCCGGCCTCGAGGAAACGATGGCCGTGTTGTCGGAGTTCGCCGACGCCTGTCTCGACGGCGCGCTCGCGAAGCTGCACGCCTGGGCGGTGGAGAAAAACGGCGAACCGCGCGGCGAGAACGGCGGCGCACCGCAGCGGCTCGCGGTCCTCGGACTGGGCAAGCTCGGCGGACGAGAGCTCAATTTTTCCTCCGACATCGATCTTATCTTTGCCTACCCGGAAGAAGGCGAAACCCGCGGCGCGCGCGCCCTCAGTAACCACGAATTTTTCATCCGCCTCGGCCAGTCGCTGATCGACGCGCTGAACGACAATACCGCGGACGGTTTCGTGTTCCGCGTCGACATGCGCCTGCGGCCGAACGGCGCCAGCGGA
>DAIDLH010000028.1 GCA_027449605.1 Candidatus Muproteobacteria bacterium
GGCAGGGATGCCGCGCGTCGCCCGCCGGCACAGGGATGTGCCGTCGGGCGACCGCCGTGCCCGAGGCGCGAAGCGCAGGGAGTATTCGCGCCATCCGGGGCGTGTTTCTTTTGGTTCCTTTTCTTTGCACGAGCAAAGAAAAGGAACCTGCCGTGGGTCAGCCACCCACAAGTAAAACGCCGCCGAAGGCGGCTCGACAAATAAATTTCCAAAAACATAAACGCCGCTTTCGCGGCATTTAGGTTCATTCCTTCACTTCGATTCCCTTCACTTCCTGATATCCCTTCGGCAATCTCCCGCCGCGCTGCGTGCGCTCGCCCTCGTAGAGATCGATTTCCTCGGGCGAAACCGTGAGCTCGCCCTTGTTGGTATGAACCACCAGCGTCTTGCCTTCGCCGAAGACGGCGACGCCGGCGATGGCTTCCTCGCCCTTGGCGAACCTGGCCGTGGGAACATTGAGGATTTTGTTGCCCTTGCCCTTCGGCATCTGCGGCAGTTCCTTCACCTTGAACACCAGCATCTGGCCCGTAGTCGTGGCCGCGGCGAGATAATCCTTGTTGATCTCGGTCACCGGCTGCGGCATGAGCACTTTCGCGCCCTTGGTCAGCTTGAGCACCGTCTTGCCGGCTTTCTTGTTCGCGACCAGGTCCTCGAGTTTGGCGACGAAACCATAGCCGGCGTCGCTCGCGAGCAGATACAAATCCTCCGGGTTCCCCATCATCACGCCGGCCCAGGTTGCCCCGGAAGGCGGGTTGAGGCTTGAACTCAGCGGCTCGCCGTGGCCGCGCGCCGAAGGCAGCTTGTGCGCCGGCAATGAATAAGTGCGGCCGGTGGAGTCGATGAACACCGCGGACTGGTTGCTCTTGCCGCGCGCGGCCTGGTGGAATTTGTCGCCGGCCTTGTAGTCGAGCGTTTTCGGGTCCATCTCGTGGCCTTTCGCGGCGCGCACCCAGCCCTTCTCGGACAGCACCACGGTGATCGGTTCGGTCGGCAGCAGCGCCGTCTGGTCGATCTGCTGCGCGGCCTCGCGTTCGATGAGCGGCGAGCGGCGCGCGTCGCCGAATTCCTTGGCGTCCTCGATAATCTCGTCGCGCACCAGTTGTTTCAGCAGCCGCGCCGACTTGAGCGTCTTTTCCAGGTGCTGGCGTTCGCGCGTGAGCTCGTCCTGCTCGCCGCGGATTTTCATCTCTTCCAGTTTGGCCAAGTGCCGCAACTTGGTTTCGAGGATCGCCTCGGCCTGGATCTCGGTCAGCTTGAAGCGCTTGATGAGTTTCGGTTTGGGCTCGTCCTCGTTGCGGATGATGCGGATCACCTCGTCCAGGTTCAGATACGCGATCAGCAAGCCGTCGAGGATGTGCAGCCGCGCCGTGACGCGCTCGAGACGGTGCGTGAGCCGCCGGCGCACGGTCTCGATGCGGAACTTGATCCACTCCTTGAGCAGTTCCTTGAGGTTATACACCCGCGGACGGCCGTCGAGCCCGATCATGTTCAGGTTCACGCGGTAAGTGCGCTCGAGGTCGGTGGTGGCGAACAGGTGCGACATCAGCTCCACCGGGTCGATGCGGTTGGAGCGCGGCACGATCACCAGGCGCGTCGGATTCTCGTGGTCGGATTCGTCGCGCAGGTCCTCGACCATGGGCAGCTTCTTCTGCTGCATCTGCTGCGCGATCTGCTCGATGACCTTCGAGCCGGATACCTGGTACGGCAGCGCCGTGATGACGATGGCGCCGTCCTCGGATTCCCACTTGGCCCGGGCGCGGATCGAGCCGTTGCCGGTCTCGTACATCGTGCGGATCTCGCTCTTGGGCGAAATGATCTCGGCCTCGGTCGGATAATCCGGACCCTTGATGTGCTTGAGCAGGTCCTTGAGTCCGGCGTCCGGCTCCTCGATCAGATGCACGCAGGCGGCGGCGACCTCGCGCACGTTGTGCGGCGGGATGTCGGTGGCCATGCCGACGGCGATGCCGGTGGTGCCGTTCAGCAGCACGTGCGGCAGGCGCGCCGGCATGATCCTCGGCTCCTGCAGCGTGTCGTCGAAGTTGGGCGTCCACTCGACCGTGCCCTGCTCCAGCTCGGACAGCAGAATTTGCGCGAAGCGCGTGAGCCGCGATTCGGTATAGCGCATGGCGGCGAACGACTTGGGATCGTCGGGCGAGCCCCAGTTGCCCTGGCCATCGATCAGCGGATAGCGGTAGCTGAACGGTTGCGCCATCAGCACCATCGCCTCGTAACAGGCGGTGTCGCCGTGCGGATGAAACTTGCCGAGCACGTCGCCGACGGTGCGCGCCGATTTCTTGTGCTTGGCGGCCGCGCTGAGGCCGAGCTCCGACATCGCGTACACGATGCGCCGCTGCACCGGCTTGAGGCCGTCGCCGAGGTTCGGCAGCGCGCGGTCGAGGATGACGTACATGGAATAATCCAGGTACGCCTTTTCGGTGAAGGCCGCGAGCGGCAGGCGCTCGATCGACGCCGCGCGCGGACGCGCAACCGGCTGCGCCTTGCCGCGCGCCGTCGGCGCTTTTTTCTTCGCGCCGGTTTCCGTGGAAGTGGTTTTCTTGGCCATCAGCGTTTCGCCTCGGCGGTTCGTTTCAGCGCCAGATTCATCAGATCAAATGCCTTGTGTGTTTTCTCGGAAATGAAAGGCATCATCAGCCGGGCGAGCGCGCCGGAGAAATACTCGCGCTGGACGAAGCGCACGCCCTTGATGCCGTTCGGCACGATGAAAAACGCCTGCTCGCGATCGAAGATGCCTTCGATCAGACGCCGGCGGCGCCAACGCAGCTCGGAGGCGGGGATGGCCTTCACGACGTAGGCCGCGAACCCCTTGGCTTCTTCGCCCGGGTAACGCGCCTGGATCGTCAGGCGCTGGCCCGGCGCCAGGCTGCCGTAAATGGAAACGATAAACGGATTCCATTGCGGATAGGCGTGAAAATGAGTCAGCACGCGCCAGACGATTTCAGCCGACGTCGAGATGTCCACCGCGGTTTTGATGGTGGGCATCAGATGACCTCCGCCTTGTCGCCGTTCTTCTCGAGCCAGGTCTTGCGGTCGGCCGCGCGTTTCTTGCCGAGCAGCATGTCGAGCAGCTTGGTGGTGTTGTCGCCGGACTGGATTTCCAGCTGCACCAGCCGGCGCGTTTTCGGGTCCATGGTGGTCTCGCGCAGTTGCTCCGGGTTCATCTCGCCCAGCCCCTTGAAGCGCGTCACCATCGGCTTGGCGCGCGAACCGTTGGTCTCGATGCGCTTGAGGATAGACTGCTTCTCCTCGTCATCGAGGGCGTAATGGATTTCCTTGCCCACGTCGATGCGATACAGCGGCGGCATGGCGACGCACACGCGGCCTTCCGCCACCAGCGGCCGGAAGTGGCGCACGAACAGCGCGCACAGCAGCGTCGCGATGTGCGCGCCGTCGGAATCGGCGTCGGCGAGAATGCACACCTTGCCGTAACGCAGGCCCTCGAGATTACTCGAACCCGGATCGACGCCGAGCGCCACGGCGATATCGTGCACTTCCTGTGAGCCCAGCACCTCGGCGGATTCCACTTCCCAGGTGTTCAGGATCTTGCCGCGCAGCGGCATGATCGCCTGGAATTCGCGGTCGCGCGCCTGCTTGGCGGAACCGCCGGCGGAATCGCCCTCCACCAGGAACAGCTCGGTGCGCGACAGATCCTGCGCCACGCAGTCGGCAAGCTTGCCGGGCAGCGCCGGGCCGGTGCCGACCTTCTTGCGCGCGACTTTCTTGTCGGCGCGCTGGCGTTCCTGCGCGGATTCGATGGCGAGCGCCGCGATCTTCTCGGCGTCGGCGACGTGCTGGTTGAGCCACAGGCTGAAGGCGTCCTTGGCCACGCCCTGCACGAAGCTCGCCGCCTCGCGCGAGGTCAGGCGCTCCTTGGTCTGGCCGGAGAACTGCGGGTCGCGCATCTTGAGCGAGAACACATAGCTCGACTTGCCCCAGATATCCTCGGGCGCGAGCTTCACGCCGCGCGGCAGCAGGTTGCGGAACTCGCAGAACTCGCGCATGGCGTCGGTGAGCCCGGCGCGGAAACCGTTGATGTGCGTGCCGTCCTGCGTGGTCGGGATGAGATTGACGTAGCTCTCCATGATTGGCTCGCCGCCCGCGGGCAGCCAGGCGATGGCCCAATCCACTTCACCGTCGTTGCCCTTGTGATGGCCGACGAAAGGCTCGGCGGGAAGATATTCCCAGCCCTCGATCTGCGCCTTGAGATAATCCTTGAGGCCGTCTTCGTAATGCCACTCCTCGTTGTCCTTGGCGTCGGCTTCGTTGGTGAAGCTGATGTACAGGCCCGGACACAGCACCGCCTTGGCGCGCAGCACATGCTTCAGGCGCGGCACGTGGAACTTCACCGTGTCGAAGAACTGGGCGTCGGGCCAGAACCGGATGACGCTGCCGGTGACGTTTTTTTCCGCCTTGCCGACCGCTTTCAGTTCCGAGGTCTTCTGCCCGTCGGCGTAGGACATGCGGTATTCCTTGCCGTCGCGCCGCACCGTCACTTCCAGCTTGTGCGACAGCGCGTTGACCACCGACACGCCGACGCCGTGCAGACCGCCGGAATAGGTGTAATTCTTGTTCGAGAATTTTCCGCCCGCGTGCAGGCGCGTGAGGATCACCTCGACGCCCGACACGCCCTCTTCCTTGTGCTTGTCCACCGGCAGGCCGCGGCCGTTGTCCGCGACCGAGACCGAGCCGTCGGTGTGCAGCGTGACGTCGATCGCGCTGCAATGGCCGGCGATGGCCTCGTCCACGCTGTTGTCGATGACCTCCTGGGCGAGATGATTCGGACGGTCGGTCTGGGTGTACATGCCCGGACGGCGGCGCACCGGCTCGAGACCGGTCAGGACTTCAATCGCGGAGGAATCGTAGACGGCGCTCATGGTGAAAATTTCTTCATGGAAAATCAGGGTTGATCTTGCAACAGACGCCGCATTTCGTCCGGCGAACGCGCGGGTTTCTGGCTGTCGCAGACATAGCGACGGTAGATGACATCGCGAAACGCATTGATCTCCGAACGCGGAATCGTCCGCCATGGGGGATTCACCGCCGGCGACCAGGTGTGCTGCGCGGTGCCGATGGCGTAGGTCTTGTATTGCCGCGTTTCGCAGCGATATCCGTCGTAAAACACGCTGCGCGCGCCGGAAGGGCTTTCCACGACGAGCGTGAACCGCGCGACAAGGTCCGGAGCGCGCGTGATGGATTTGCCGTCGATGAATATCCTCAGCGTGTCGGTGCTGTTCATGGCGACTGGCAGCAGATCGCGGTCGTCCGGATAAGGCGGGAGCGTGATCGCGCTCTCCCGCCATTTCTCGACGTATTTTTCATCGAAGGGAAATTCGTTCGGCTCCTCCCCGTATATGTCTTTCTTGGCGAGCACGGGATGAGCCGCGATGGCGAGCGCCGCGGCCAGCAGCAGGCTGATGGCGCATCGGCGGCGTCCGATCCGTAACGTTGAAATCCGGGAGGTCCCTCGCATCGGGCGCGCAGTATACAGCAGATGCGCGCGATGCACGAGGCGCATCATCGGCCGCCATCGACCGATGATGCATGAACGACACAAATCAGTTCGATAAATCCCGCGCCAGGGAATCGCGCGTGGCCGCCGCAATCGGGTCGACCGCGTAGGTGTAAGCCGGATGATCGATGCCCATGGCGATCGCCGCGCCCTGTTTCACGGCCTGCCCCATCGCCGGTGTCAGCTCGAAGCGCAGAAAATGAACCGACGACGTTTTTTCCTCGTCCTCGCGCTCGAGGTCTTCGTCCGCATGCGGCCGCACCGGCTCGAAGCCCGCGACCCGGATCCAGACCCGTTCTTCGACGCCTTTCAGGCGCTTCAGGGCCTCGCGGCGCTCGTCCATGTCCGGGAACTCGACCATGAAAGTCGCCTTCCAGTTGCTGCCGTCCGGGATCAGCGGGTTGTACGCGGCGAGTTCCTCGTTGATGCCGTCGGCCTCGAAAATGCGCTCGATGCGGAGCATCTCCTGCACCTGATACTGCATCGTCAGCCGGTCCTCGAAGTAGAGCGTGGCGTTCGGGCCGATGGCGACCTGACGGTGCTGCTTGTGCGCCATGACCTCGGCGCGCAGCCGCGGTCGCAACTCGGCGTATTTTTCGAGTGAATAGAGATCGTCGCGCGTCAGCTTTTTCATGGGGGCTTTCTCGTTCACGGAAACCTGGGGATTCATGCTTACCTCCTCGATTCAAACACCATAGGCCAGCCGCAGCAACGACATCGGATGCTCCGGTTTTTTGTCGCCCTGCAAGCCGTTCTCGATCTGATGCCCGGCCATCGGGCAGTCGCTCGAGTAATGGTCGGGGTTGGTCTGCTGCACGCGCGCCACCACCGGGCGGCAGATCTTCATCGACGCTTCGTGGAACTCGCTCTTCACCGCGTAAGTGCCGTCGTGACCGGAACAGCGCTCGATGGTTTCGAGTTTGGTGCCGGAGACGAGATTCAACAATTCCCGGGTCTTGAGGCCGATATTCTGCACGCGCAGATGGCACGGGACATGATAGGAGACGGTCCCGAGCGCATTCCTGAAATCGGTTTTGAGCTTGCCTTCCCTGTGTCGAAGCATGAGATATTCGAACGGATCGAAGATCGCCTGCTTGACCTTGGCGACATCGGCATCGCCGGGAAACATCAGCGGCAGTTCCTGCTTGAACATGAGCACGCAGGACGGCACCGGCGCGACGATGTCCCAGCCTTCGTCCACGAGTTTCGCCAGCACCGGGATGTTCGCTTCCTTGGCGCGCGCCACGGCTTCGAGATCGCCCAATTCGAGCTTGGGCATGCCGCAACATTTTTCCTTTTCGGCGAGCATGACCGGAATGCCGTTATGTTCGAAAACGGCGATCAGGTCCTCGCCGATATGCGGCTCGTTGTAATTGCCGTAACAGGTGGCAAACAACGCGACCTTGCCGCGCGTGCGTCCGGCCGGAACGGCGTTCAGGCCATCGCGCTTGCGATGTTTGGCGCGTTTGCGCAGGGTTTTGCTGTGATACTCGGGGAGCAAGGCCTTCGGATGCACGCCCAGGGTCTTGTCCAGAACCTTGCGCACGGCGCCGGACCTGTTCGCGGCGTTTACCGCCTGCGCCACCACCGGAATGCCGGCGAGCTTGCCGACCAGATCGGTGTTCGTGAGCAATTTGTCGCGCGTTTTCACGTCGCCCTTCTTGAACTTCACCGCCTTGGCGCGCAGCAGCAGATGCGGGAAATCCACGTTCCATTCATGCGGCGGTACGTACGGGCACTTGGTCATGAAACACAGATCGCAGAGATAGCAGTGATCCACGACCTGCCAGTAATCCTCCTTCTTCACGCCGTCGACTTCCATCGTGGACGAGTTGTCCACCAGGTCGAACAGCGTGGGAAATGCCTGGCACAGGCTGACGCAACGGCGACAGCCGTGACAGATATCGAACACGCGCTCAAGTTCTTTCATCAGCGCGTCTTCATCGTAAAATCCGGGGTCGTGCCAGTTGAGCGCGTGGCGCGTCGGCGCCTTGAGACTGCCTTCGCGTTGGCCTTCAGTCGGTTGGCTCATGGCTGGATCCGCATGACGATGAATTCGAGATATCTTCCGCTACGCAGCCGCAGGTGCTTTGACCGCCATCAAACGCGGCCGTGAAAATGAAGCGACGGGCGGGCATGCCCGACCCGTCGCTCCTGGCTCAGGCTTACTTGCCGAGGGTATCCAGGGCTTTCTGGAACCGGTTGGCGTGCGAGCGCTCGGCCTTGCCCAGCGTCTCGAACCAGTCGGCGATTTCGGCAAAGCCTTCCTCGCGGGCCTGCTTTGCCATGCCCGGGTACATGTCGGTGTACTCGTGGGTCTCGCCGGCGATGGCGGCCTTCAGGTTGTCGGAAGTGACACCGATCGGGAGGCCGGTAGCCGGGTCGCCACACTGCTCGAGATATTCGAGATGGCCATGGGCGTGACCGGTTTCACCTTCGGCAGTGGAGCGGAAAACGGCGGAAACGTCGTTGTATCCTTCCACGTCGGCCTTGGCGGCGAAGTACAGATAGCGGCGGTTGGCCTGGGATTCGCCGGCAAAAGCCGCCTTGAGGTTGTTTTCGGTCTTGCTTCCTTTGAGTTTTGACATGATAGACTCCTCGTTTGTCAGTCGGTTTGCGATAACATTATGAATCTGAAAATAAAATCAATCGAACATTTTGATTTAGAATAATTCTAAATTAGACAAAAATCCTTGTCAACAGCGATGTTTTTTCGCTGGTCAATTCAATGGAGATTGGTTGGAATGTGGCTATTCTTAGTTTCAGGTGCCTTGCACGGATCATTGACCGTGTCGGCCACACCCCAGGCGCCATGATCCCGGCAACGAATTCACGAGGGCGCGCGGCACGAAGCTCGGCAAAATTTGACGCATCATTCCGCGGCGCGGGAATGCGGATGCAAACTTCACCAAAGCGCAGGGAACCAGGAGGAGCAATGATTTGGCGCAGCAGGACATCTCAACTATATTTGATCGACCCGGCGCATAAGCAGTGACGCTTAGCTGATTCCCCCATCATGGCAACCGCAAGCACAGCGACGAATCTGAGCGGCCTGGCGCTGAGGCTGGTGCGCGACAACCTGCTGAGCCCGACGGATGCCGAACGCATCCAGGCCGACGCGCTCAGCAAAAAAACCTCCTTCGTCACCCAGCTGGTCGAGAGCAAGAAACTCGACAGCGCCACCATCGCCAAGGTCGCGTCGGAAGATTTCGGCATTCCGCTGTTCGAGATCAATTCACTCGATCTGGAGATGGCGCCAGTCAAACTGGTGGATGAAAAAATCATCCGCCGCCATCACGTTCTGCCCTTATTCAAACGCGGCACGCGGCTTTTCGTCGCCGTCGCAGATCCCACGAACCTCCAGGCGCTGGACGAAATCAAGTTCCACACCGGACTCGGTACCGAGCCGATTCTGGTCGAGGAAGAAAAGCTCGCCGCTATCATCGAAAAATCCCTGGATGCGCAGGATACCAGTCTCGCCGACTTGGCGGGTGACGACAGTCTGGACAATCTCGATATCGTCGCCGGCGAGGAAGACAAGGAAAGCGGGGGCAGCGGCGAGGAAGGCGTCAACGATGCGCCGGTCGTCAAGTTCGTCAACAAGGTGCTGATGGACGCCATCAACCGCGGCGCCTCGGATATTCACATCGAACCTTACGAAAAAAATTATCGCGTGCGCTACCGCCAGGATGGCATGCTGCACGAAGTCGCCAGTCCGCCGTTGGCGCTCTCCGCCCGCATCTCGGCGCGCATCAAGATTCTCTCCAGACTGGATATCGCGGAACGGCGCGTTCCCCAGGACGGCCGCATCAAGATGCGCATCTCGAAAAATCGCGCAATCGATTTCCGTGTCAGCACCTTGCCGACTTTGTGGGGCGAGAAGATCGTGATGCGTATTCTCGATCCGACTTCCGCCACGCTCGGCGTGGAAAAACTTGGCTTCGAGGATTTCCAAAAACAACTGTTCCTTGAGGCCGTCCATCGTCCCTACGGTATGGTGCTGGTCACCGGCCCGACCGGCAGCGGCAAGACCGTCACCCTCTACACGGCAGTGAACATCCTCAATACGCCGGACACGAATATTTCCACGGCGGAAGATCCGGTGGAAATCAACCTGTCGGGAGTCAACCAGGTAAACATCAACGAGAAGGCGGGGCTCAATTTCTCCTCGGCGCTGCGCGCCTTTCTGCGTCAGGATCCGGACGTCATTCTCGTCGGCGAAATCCGCGATCTCGAAACGGCTGAAATCGCCATCAAGGCCGCGCAGACGGGTCACATGGTGCTCTCGACCCTGCACACGAACGACGCACCCTCCACGCTGACCCGTCTCGCCAACATGGGCGTGCCGCCGTTCAACATCGCCTCAGCGGTCAACCTGATCGTCGCCCAGCGTCTGGCGCGGCGATTGTGCACGCATTGCAAGAAACCCATCGACATTCCCAAGCCGGCCCTGCTGAAGTCCGGCTTCAAGGAAGAAGATCTCCCTGGCCTCACGGTTTATGGCCCCGTGGGTTGCGAAGCCTGCAATGGCGGCTATAAAGGACGTGTGGGTATCTATCAGGTCATGCCGGTCACGGAAGAAATCGGCGCCATTATCATGCGCGGCGGCAATCAGCTGGATATCGAGAAACAGGCGAAAAAAGAAGGCGTCCCCGATCTGCGTCAGGCGGGCCTGATGAAGGTCAAGGCGGGCGTCACCAGCCTGGAAGAAGTCGAGTCGGCAACCAACGAGTAAACCATGGCAGAAGCAGCGCTCAAGAGACCGAAGTTCGACGCCTTCGTGTGGGAAGGCGTCGATAAGCAGGGAAAGAAGGTCAAAGGCATCATGGAAGCGGCCAGTGTCGCGTACGTGAATGCCACGCTCCGTCGTCAGGGCGTCAATCCCGTCAAGGTAACCAAACAGCGCAAGGCCGCCTTCAAGTTCAAGAAAAAGATCAAAACCAAGGATATCGCGGTATTCACGCGCCAGCTGGCGACCATGCTGACCTCGGGGATTCCCATCGCCCAGTCGTTCGACATCGTCGGCAAGGGACACGAAAACCCGGCCATGCAGGAAATCATTCTGTCGATCAAACAGGACGTGGAATCCGGCACCGCGTTGACCCAGGCGCTGGGCAAATATCCGCTCTACTTCGACGCCCTCTATTGCAATCTGGTCCAAGCCGGCGAACAAGCGGGCATTCTGGACGGCATTCTGGACAAGGTTGCCACCTATAAGGAAAAGATCGAGGCCATCAAGGGAAAGATCAAATCGGCGCTGTTCTATCCGACAGCAGTCATCGTGGTAGCTTTTATCATTACCGCAGTCCTGCTAGTGTTCGTGATTCCGCAATTCGAAAGCCTGTTCGCCGGTTTCGGCGCCGATCTACCGGCCCTGACCAAGATGGTCATCGATCTTTCCAGAGCATTCCAGGACTGGTGGTGGGTCATTATCGGCTCCATCGTCGGCGCCGTAGTTTTCATAGGCTACAGCTACAAGCGTTCAATAAAAATGCAGCACGGGCTCGACCGCGCTTTACTGCGTTTCCCCGTCATCGGTGAAATCATCAAGAAAGCCACCATCGCCCGATTCGCGCGCACGCTGGCGACCATGTTCGCCGCCGGCGTTCCGCTCGTGGAAGCGCTGGATTCGGTCGCCGGCGCTGCCGGCAACCGCGTCTATTACGAAGGCACCGTGGCCATCAAAACCGACGTGAGCACCGGCATGCAGTTGCAGGCGGCAATGAACGCCACGGGGCTTTTCCCCAACATGGTGGTGCAAATGGTCGCCATCGGCGAGGAATCCGGCGAGCTCGACAAGATGCTCGGCAAGGTCGCCGATTTTTATGAAGCGGAAGTCGACGATGCCGTGGCGGGGCTGTCCAGCCTGCTTGAACCGATCATCATGGCATTCCTGGGCATCGTTATCGGCGGTCTGGTCGTCGCCATGTACCTGCCGATCTTCAAGCTTGCCGCCACCGTTTAATCCAGGCCGAAGGCGCCGCTGCATACAGGCTTTCGGGCATAATGCCGCCCGATGAACAGCCTGTCCATTCTCTTCGCCGCCTATCCCGAGGCCTTTCCCTGGATGGTCGGCCTGCTGGGTCTGGTCATCGGCAGTTTTCTCAACGTCGTCGTTCATCGACTGCCTGTCATTCTGGAACGGGACTGGCAAAGTCAGTGCCACGCACTGCTCAATTCAAACCAGCCGCCGACAGCTTCCGAGCGTTTCAATCTGATCGTACCGCGTTCACGCTGCCCGCATTGCGGTCACGCCGTCACGGCGCTGGAGAACATCCCGGTTCTGAGTTTTCTCTGGCTGCGGGGGAAATGCTCCGCCTGCCATCAACCCATTTCGTGGCGTTATCCATTCGTCGAGCTGCTCACGGGCTGTCTCTCGCTGCTGGTGGCATGGCGATACGGCTTCAGCCTTGCAACCCTGGCGGGCCTGCTTCTGACCTGGGGGCTGGTTGCGCTCGCCTTTATCGATATCGATCGACAACTGCTGCCGGATAATCTGACGCTTCCCCTGCTCTGGGGAGGACTGCTCTTCAACCTGTTCGCCGTCTATGTTCCATTGTCTTCGGCTGTCATCGGCGCGGCGGCCGGTTACGTTTCCCTGTGGCTCGTGTATCAGCTGTTCAAATTGACCACGGGCAAGGAAGGCATGGGTTATGGCGACTTCAAGCTGTTTGCCGCACTGGGCGCCTGGCTTGGATGGCAGAGCCTTCCCTTGATCATCCTGATGGCCTCGCTGGTGGGCGCCGTGTCGGGAATAAGCTTCATCCTTTTTTTCGGTCACGACCGCCGAATGCCGATCCCCTTCGGCCCGTTTCTGTGCGCCGCCGGATGGATCGCCTTGATGTGGGGAGAATCCCTGACCCGACTTTATCTCCAATTCGCCCGGATCGCGGTGTGAGCAGCGGATCCATGTTGCGTATCGGTCTCACCGGCGGCATCGGCAGCGGCAAATCCGCGGTCGCGGCGCTCCTGGTCACGCGCGGCGTGCCGGTCATCGACACCGATGAAATCGCGCATCGCCTGACCGAGCCCGGACAGGCGGCGTTCGATGAAATCGTACGCGCCTTCGGTGAGGAAATTCTCGATTCAAACCGCCGGATTGACCGGAACAAACTGCGCGAGCACGTTTTTGAAAATGCCGCTGAACGTCAGCGACTCGAGGCGATCCTGCATCCTCGCATCCGCGACGTGGTCCGCGAAAGACTTGACGCGCTGCATGCTCCCTATTGTGTTGTTGTGGTGCCGTTGCTGATCGAATCCGGATTCGCCGATCTCGTGGACCGCGTCCTGGTGGTGGACGCTCCGGAAGCCGTACAGATTCAGCGCACCGCCGCGCGCAGCGGATTGACCGAACCGGAAATTCGAAAAATTCTCTCGGCGCAGGCGACACGCGCGCAGCGTCTGCAAAAGGCGGATGACGTGATCGAGAACAACGCCGACCGCAAGCATCTTGAAAAGGAAGTGGAACGGCTGCACCAGTGGTATCTCTCCCTGGCGACGAACGTCAAAAGAAATTAATCAGTCCGGTCCCAGCGCGGCGATCGCCCGCTCGATGGAATGCGCTCCCCAGATTTCACTGACCATCGCCAAGCCTTGCGCGCCGGCTTCGCGCGCCTGCTTGAGGTCCTGAGCGCGCATGCCGCCCAGGGCATAGACCGGCAGATTCGACCCGGCGCACAGCCGGGCAAAATTTTCCCACCCGAGAATTGCCGCGCCGGGGTGCGAAGGGGTCGGCGCCACCGGTGACAGCACCGCCATGTCTGTCTCCAACTGCTCCGCCCGACGCAGTTCTTCGGCATCGTGGCAGGAAGCCGCGACCCAAAACTGCTTGTCCAGGGGGCGCGAGGAATACCGCATCAGGCGTTTACTGTTCAGATGCACGCCGTCGGCATCGCAGCGCTGCACCCACTCCGGTTCGGCGTTGATCAACAGCCGGGCCCCGTGCCGATGACACAGGTCAGCCGTTATCCGGGCATAACCGAGATACTCCTCGGGCGACATGTGCGGCTCGCGCAACTGCACCAGTCGCGCTCCAGCCCGCAACGCGCGCTCGAGCATCACAAGAAATTCATCCTTGCCGTAGCGGCGCGAATCGCTGATGAGATACAGCGCCGGCAGCCGGAGCCGTCGCAGGATCGGCCGGTCGGCTTCGGGAAAATCGAGACTGGAAAGCTCGTCGCAGGTCAGCCATTGCGCCTCCTGGCCTTCGCGACCGTGCGGCGCGCCCTGGTAGCGGATGATGCGCCAGACATCGAGCAGAACACGCCGGTCAGGGTAATGATGAAGCACCGTCATCCAGGACCGCGCTTCCTGCACCTCGATGCCCAGCTCCTCCCGGAGCTCCCGTTTCAGCGCCGACACTACGTCCTCGCCCGGCTCGATTTTTCCTCCGGGAAATTCCCACTTGCCGCCCTGATGGCTGTCGGGAAACCGCCGGGTCACGAATACCTTGCTTCCCTCCGTGAGGATGCCGACCGCGACGCGCAGCGGCGAATTAGCTCCGGTACTCGGCGTTGATGCGGACATAATCGTGCGAGAGATCCGAGGTCCAGACGCGCGCCGCGGCGGTTCCCGCGCCCAGATCCACGCCGACACGGATTTCCGGAAGTCGCATCACCGCGAGCCCCCTGGACTCGGTGTAATCGGCGTCGAGAGCGCCGTGGTGCACGACCCGAAGCTCGTTGAGATGTATCGTCACCCTGCCGACGTCGAGTTGTCCGATCGGCGCGCGTCCGACGGCGGCGAGAATCCGGCCCCAGTTGGGATCGCTGGCGAAAAACGCCGTCTTCACCAGCGGCGAATGCGCGATGGTATAGGCCACCGCCAGGCAATCGGCTTCGCTGCGCCCGCCATGTACCTCGACGGTGATGAACTTGGTCGCGCCCTCGGCGTCGCGCACGATCGCCTGCGCGAGTTCCGTGAACACTTCCGTGACGGCGCGCAACAACGCGGCATAAGCCTCGCCTTCCGTCCGGTCGATGACGGGATTTCCCGCGGCGCCGGTCGCCAGCAGGACGCAGGCATCGTTGGTGGAAGTGTCGCCATCCACGGTGATGCGATTGAACGAGGCGTCGACCGCGGCGGAAACACAGGCCTGGAGCACGACCGGAGCGACGGCAGCGTCGGTAGCAACGAACGCCAGCATGGTCGCCATGTCCGGACGAATCATGCCCGCGCCCTTGGCGATGCCGGTGACCGTCACCGCGTGCGAACCGATGCGGGTTTTGCGCGAACTCCCCTTGGGCACGGTGTCGGTGGTCATGATGCCGTGCGCCGCCTCCGCCCAGCCGTTTTCACTAAGGCCGGCGATGCAGGCCGGAAAGCCGGCGATGAGGCGATCGCGCGGGAAACGCTCGCCGATGACACCCGTGGAAAAAGGCAGGATTTCCTCGGCGCGGCAACCCAGCCGCTTGGCCAGCGCCGCGCAGCAGACGCGCGCGTCTTGCAGGCCCGGCTCGCCGGTGCCGGCGTTGGCAAAGCCGGTGTTGACGAGCAGCGCGCGCGGCGCGGTCTTGGCGAGGTGCTCGCGCGCGACAATGACCGGCGCGGCACAAAAGCGGTTGCGGGTGAAAGTCGCGGCCGCGCGCGTACCGGGCGCGCATTCGATCAACACCAGATCACGCCGGTCCTTTTTGCGGATGCCGGCGGCGGCCGTGCCCAGGCGCACGCCCGTCACCGGAGCGAGAGCAGGCAATCCGTGCAGGCCGACCGCCATGTCTCAGGCCAGCTTGCCGTGACAGTGTTTGTATTTTTTACCCGATCCGCAGGGACAGGGCTCGTTGCGCCCGACCTTCGGCTGACGGCGCGTCACCGGTTTCTGCGTCACCGTTTCATCGGCGGCATCACCGCCTGTTTCCGGCTGTCCGCCGGCGTCGAGCGAGGGGTGCACGAAATGCATCTCCTCAGGCTGGCGGTTCTGGCTCTCCAGCGCCTCGACATCCTGCGGCGCCTGCACCTGGACGTGAGCCAGCAGATTGATCGCGTCGTGCCGGATGCGGTTCAGCATGTCGGAAAAAAGCACGAACGACTCGCGCTTGTATTCCTCTTTCGGGTTCTTCTGGGCATAGCCGCGCAGATGGATGCCCTGACGCAGGTAGTCCATGGCCGCCAGATGATCCTTCCACTGGGTGTCCAGCACCTGCAGCATGACCGCCTTTTCCAGGTGCCGCATCACGTCCGGGCCAATGGCCACGGCTCTTTCGGCGTGCTTGCGGTCGGCCTCGGCGATAATGCGCGCGCGCAGTTTTTCCTCATCCAGTCCCGCCTCATCCTTGAGCCACCGGGCCACCGGCAGCTGCAATCCGAATTCGCGCGTCAGACTTTCCTCGAGACCGGGCACATCCCACTGTTCCTCGATACTTTCCGGCGGGATGTGCAGGCTGATCAATTCATAGATGACATCGTGGCGAATGGTGGCGATGCTTTCGGAAATATCGTCCACGTCCATGAGCCGGTTGCGCTGCTCGTAGATCACCTTGCGCTGATCGTTCGCTACGTCATCGTACTCCAGCAGTTGCTTGCGGATGTCGAAGTTGCGGCCCTCGACCTTGCGCTGCGCGTTCTCGATCGCGCGCGACACCCACGGATGTTCGATCGCCTCTCCCTTCTGCATGCCGAGCTTCTGCATCAGGCCGGAGAGCCGGTCGCTGCCGAAAATGCGCAGCAGATTGTCTTCCAGCGAAAGGTAGAAACGCGAGGAACCGGGATCGCCCTGGCGGCCCGAACGGCCGCGCAACTGGTTGTCGATGCGCCGCGATTCATGGCGTTCGGTGCCGATCACGTGCAAGCCGCCGGCATCCACGACCTGCTGGTGGCGTTTGTCCCATTCGGATCGCGCCTGCGCGCGTTTCGTGGAATCTTCGCCGATTTCCTTGAACTCCATCTCTAGATTGCCGCCGAGCACGATGTCGGTGCCGCGGCCGGCCATGTTGGTGGCGATGGTGACGGCGCCGGGACGGCCGGCCTGGGCCACGATCATGGCTTCGCGTTCATGGTGTTTGGCGTTCAATACCTGGTGCGGAATTTTTTCCTTCAGCAGCAGACCGGAAAGCAGCTCCGAGGCCTCGATGGTCACGGTACCGACCAGCACCGGCTGGCCGCGTTGATGGCTGTCGCGGATGTCGGACAGTATCGCCGTGTGCTTCTCCTCGGCGGTGCGGTAAATCTGGTCGGCCATGTCCTGACGAACCATCTGCCGGTGGGTCGGAATCACCACCACTTCGAGACCGTATATCTGCTGGAATTCGAAGGCTTCGGTGTCGGCGGTACCGGTCATGCCGGAGAGCTTCTGGTAAAGGCGAAAATAATTCTGGAAGGTGATGGTCGCCAGCGTCTGGTTCTCGTTCTGGATCTTCACGCCTTCCTTCGCTTCCACGGCCTGGTGCAACCCGTCAGACCAGCGGCGCCCCTGCATCATGCGGCCGGTGAATTCGTCGATGATGATCACCTCATCGTCGCGCACGATGTAATCCACCTCGCGCTTGAAAAGCGCATGGGCGCGCAGGGCGGCGTTGAGATGATGCATCAGAATCAGGTTGGAAGCGTCGTAAAGACTCGATCCGGCTTCCAGCAGACCGGCCTGCGTCAGAAGTTTTTCGACCTTCTCGTGACCGGCCTCGGTGAAATAGGCCTGGCGCGCTTTCTCGTCCATGCTGAAATCGCCCGGCCCGTTCTCGGTCTCCTGCCTGACCAGGCGCGGAATGATGGTATTGACCTTGACGTACAGATCGGCGCTTTCATCGGCGGCCCCGGAGATGATCAGCGGCGTGCGCGCCTCGTCGATCAGGATCGAATCCACTTCGTCGACGATCGCGTAATTGAGTCCGCGCTGCACGCGCTCCTCGGCGCGAAACGCCATGTTGTCGCGCAGATAATCGAAGCCGTATTCGTTGTTGGTGCCGTAGGTGATGTCGGCGGCGTAGGCATCGCGTTTTTCCTGACGGTCCTGTCCCGGCACGACGACGCCCACGCTCATGCCCAGGAACCGGTAGATCTGGCCCATCCAGTCCGCGTCGCGACGCGCCAGGTAGTCGTTGACGGTGACCACATGCACGCCCTTGCCGGACAGGGCGTTCAGGTACACGGCGAGCGTGGCCACGAGAGTTTTGCCTTCGCCGGTGCGCATCTCCGCGATCTTGCCCTGATGCAGCACCATGCCGCCGATCAACTGCACGTCGAAGTGACGCATGCCCAGCACGCGCTTGGAGGCCTCGCGCACGCAGGCAAACGCCTCGTGCAACAGGCTGTCGAGACTCTCGCCGTTCGACACACGGGTTTTGAACTCGGCGGTCTTGGCGCGAAGCTGCTCGTCGCTGAGTTTGGCGAACTCGGACTCGAGCGCATTGATGCGCGCCACGTCCTGCTGCATGCGCTTGAGCAGCCGCGAGTTGCGGCTGCCGAATATCCTGGTGAGTGCTTTCGTAATCATGAAAATCCACGCGCCTCGCACGGAGGCGTATCAAAAGAGCGGCAATTATGGAGGAAAAGCGGAGAGACTTGAAGCGTTACGGCGACGGCGATGGACTATTTGGCGCTGGCCTGCTGCAGATACCGCATGGGATTCACCGGAGCACCGTTGCGCACGACCTCGAAATGCAGGTGCGGACCGGTGGAACGGCCCGAACTGCCCACCAGAGCGATGGACTGCCCCTTCTTCACGCGATCGCCCACCTTGACCAGCGCGGCGCTGGTATGGGCATAACGCGTGATCAGACCGGATTCGTGCGTCACCTCGACGAGCAATCCATAACCGGCGCGTTCGCTGCTGTGCGACACGACACCGTCGCCGACCGCCAGCACCGGCGAGCCCATGCTCGACGCGATGTCCACGCCCTCGTGCACCGACTGATGGCCGTTGAACGGATCGGCGCGCACGCCGAAACCGGAGGAAATCCACCCGCCCTCCACGGGCCAGCCGGAAGGCGTCACCGCGGCATTGAGCTTGCGGTCGAGCAACAGGTTTTCGAGCGCCGCCAGGCGTTCCTGCTGCCGTTCGATCTCGCGCGTGAGCTGATCGAGCGATACCGTCAGTTCCGGCGGATTCGAGGATGAAACGGTTTTCTCCGGGCCGCCCATGGCCGCGTCCGCGGAAAAATTGAATTCACGCGCGTCGAGGCCGGCCATGCGGGTCAAGCGGCTGCCGAGCGCGTTGAGTCGCAATACCTGCGCCTGCAACTGTCCCAGGCGCTGGGCCAGAGCATTGAGATGCGCCTCGGCGTTGCGCTTGGCTTCGGCAACCGCGGTCCGCTGCGCCGCCAGCTCGCGACGCTGCGCGGTCAACAGCGAATCCGCGTTGTAGGCGGAGAGCATGTCCTGGGCGCGATAGGCCACCACGCCCAGAAGCACCGGCAATGCCACAAAAACAACGAGGGCGATCAGGATCAGATGGCGCTGGGAAAGGGTGGCGTTACGGCCTTTGCCGTGACGACTGTTGGGCACAAGAATGATGTTCATGTCGCTCGTTCCCCTTTCAACTCACCGATACACGGAATACGAAGTCGTCGCTTCCCGCCACGCGCCGGTCAAACCGCCGGGGCCGTGCGCACGAAGGCGATAGGCGCCTCGTCGTTTTCGTTATAAGTGATAAGCTCCCACGCCTCCTGGTTCAGCACCAGTTCACGCAGAAGGCGGTTGTTGAGGGAATGACCCGATTTATGGGCGCTGAAGGCGCCGATGAGCGGGTGGCCCAGGAGATACAGGTCGCCGATTGCGTCCAGCACCTTGTGTTTGACGAACTCGTCTTCGTAACGCAGACCGTCGTCATTGAGGATCCGGTACTCGTCGAGAACAATGGCGTTGTCGAGCCCGCCGCCGCGCGCCAGTCCCGCCGCGCGCAAGGCTTCGAGATCGCCCATGAAGCCGAAAGTGCGCGCGCGACTGACCTCCCGCACGAACGACGTGGTGGAAAAATCAACGCTCGCGTTCTGGGTTGAATTGCGGAAGGTGGGATGGTTGAATTCGATGGCGAACGAAACCTTGAACCCCTCGAACGGCTCGAAGCAGGCCCACTTGTCACCTTCCTTCAATTCGATTTTCTTTTTGATGCGCATGAAACGCTTCGGCGCGCTCTGCTCGGCGATACCGGCCGACTGCACCAGGAACACGAACGGGCCGGCGCTGCCGTCCATGATCGGCACTTCCGCGGCCGTCAGGTCGACGTAGGCGTTATCGATGCCCAGTCCGGCGAAGGCAGACATAAGATGTTCCACCGTGGAAACTCTCGCGCCATTACATTCAAGTGTAGTCGAGAGGCGGGTATCGGAAACGTTCTCCGGACAGGCGTGGATCTCCACCGGTTCGGGAAGATCGATGCGTCGGAACACAATCCCTGTGTCGGAAGGAGCCGGCCTGAGGGTCAGATAGACTTTTTCGCCGGTATGCAGCCCTACGCCCGTGGCGCGGATGACATTTTTCAGAGTCCGTTGTTTAATCATCTACTTATTCTGACTATCCATAAGTTTGTTGCAGAAATATGTCCGCATCTCCGGCTGGACAGGAAACACATTCACGATTTTGATATAGACGCACGCAACCCTGCATGCGGCCTATGATTTTCAGGGGTCGAGGTTCGAAAAAAAAATCAGTCCCTACCCGTATTTAAGGATAAAACCCCACCCCTGTCCAGCCAATTTTCCGTCCAAATCGCGTTATCGGAGCATCATCCCCGATAAACGGCCCGGCGGCGCATAAAAGTCCGGTTCAATCGGCCTGTTTGCGCAAGAAAGCCGGAATATCCAGATACTCGATGGCCGCTTCGGTCGTCGCCACCGGCCGCTCCGTGCGCCGATTGCGGATCACGGTCGGGGTATCGTAGTCCTCGAAGTCGGTCGTGCCGGTGCCGGTCTTGACCACCTTGTACGGCTGCTTGCTGCGCTGCTTTTCCTGTCCCAGGCCGGTGGCCACGACCGTCACGCGCAGTTCGTCGCGCATTTCCGGCTCGATCACGGTGCCGATCACGACGGTGGCGTCGTCGGAGGCAAACTCCTTCACCGCGTTGCCCACTTCCTCGAACTCACCGATCGACATGTCGAGACCGGCGGTGACGTTGACCAGAATGCCGCGCGCGCCGGAAATATTGATGTCCTCGAGCAGCGGACTCGAGACCGCGGCGATCGCCGCCTCGCGCGCGCGCGACGGACCGCTGGCCGACGCCGCGCCCATCATCGCCATGCCCATCTCCGACATCACGGTGCGCACATCGGCGAAGTCGACGTTGATCAGTCCCGGCCGCGTGATGAGTTCGGCGATGCCCTGCACCGCGTTCTGCAGCACCTCGTTGGCCTTGCGGAAGGCGTCCAGCAGCGTCGCGTCCTTGCCGAGCACGGTCACCAGCTTCTCGTTCGGGATCGTGATGATCGAATCGACGTACTGGGCGAGATCCGCGATGCCCTGATCCGCCACGCCCATGCGCTTGCGGCCTTCGAACGGAAACGGCTTGGTCACCACAGCCACCGTCAGGATGCCCATGTCCTTGGCCACTTGCGCCACCACCGGCGCGGCGCCGGTGCCGGTGCCGCCGCCCATGCCCGCGGTGATGAACACCATGTCGGCGCCCGAGAGCACCTCGGCGATGCGCTCGCGATCCTCGACCGCGGCCTGCCGGCCGATTTCGGGATTGGCGCCGCATCCCAATCCCTTGGTGAGATTGGTTCCGAGTTGCAGGATGGTCTTCGCCTGCGACTTCTTGAGCGCCTGCGAATCGGTGTTGGCGTTGATGAACTCCACGCCGTCGATGCTGGCGGAGACCATGTGATCCACCACGTTGCCGCCGCCGCCGCCGACACCGATGACCTTGATGACGGCTTGTTGCCCGTAAGTATCCATTAGTTCAAACATGTGTTGCCTCCAGTTTAGGTTTCTATAAATCTGTTGATCGATCCATCTGCCCGTTACCCGACCTCAAAAATTCCCCTGAAACCAGCTCTTCATCTTGCTCCAGACTCCCTTGACTCCCACGGATGCGCCCGGATTCTGCACATATTGCTTTCCCTCGCGGCAGCGCGCGCCGTACAGCACCAGCCCCACGCCGGTGGCGAAGATCGGGTTCTGCACCACGCCCTTCAATCCGCCGACGTATTGCGGCACGCCGAGGCGCACCGGCATGTGAAACACTTCCTCCGCCAGGTCGACCACGCCTTCCATCTTGGCGCTGCCGCCGGTGAGCACGAGCCCGCTGCCGACCACGTCCTCGAAACCGCTGCGACGCAGCTCGGCCTGGATCAGGCTGTACAGTTCCTCGATGCGCGGTTCGATGACCTCGGCCAGCGTCTGGCGCGAAAGTTTGCGCGGCGGGCGATCGCCCACGCTCGGCACCTCGATGGTCTCGTCCCGGTGCGCGAGCTGCGTAAGCGCGCAGCCGTATTTTTTCTTGATGTCCTCGGCGTACTGCGTCGGCGTGCGCAACGCCACCGCGATGTCGTTGGTCACCTGGTCGCCGGCGATGGGGATCACCGCGGTATGACGGATCGCGCCGTCGGTGAACACCGAGATGTCGGTGGTGCCGCCGCCGATGTCGACCAGGCACACGCCCAGCTCCTTTTCGTCCTCCGTCAGCGTCGACATGCTCGAGGCCAGCTGCTCGAGGATGATGTCGTCCACCTCCAGGCCGCAGCGGCGCACGCACTTGATGATGTTCTGCGCCGCACTCACGGCGCCGGTCACGATGTGCACCTTGGCCTCGAGACGCACGCCGCTCATGCCGATCGGCTCGCGGATGCCCTCCTGCTTGTCGATGATGAATTCCTGCGGCAGGATGTGCAGCACCTTCTGGTCCGCGGGTATCGCGAGCGCGCGCGCCGCTTCGATCACGCGTTCCACGTCGCCCTGCCCAACTTCCTTGTCCTTGATCGCCACGATGCCGTGCGAGTTGAAGCTCGAGATGTGCGAGCCGGCGATGCCGGCGTAGACCGAGTGGATCTGGCAGCCGGCCATCAACTCGGCCTCCTCGATCGCGCGCTGGATCGACTGCACCGTGGACTCGATGTTCACCACCACGCCCTTTTTCATGCCGCGCGAGGGATGGTGCCCCACGCCGATGATCTCGACCTCGCCCGTCGGCGCGAGCTCGCCGACGATGGCCAGCACCTTGGAGGTGCCGATGTCGAGACCCACGATCAGTTTTTCATCATCCCGTTTTGCCATGGTTACCCCTTGTTGGCTGCTCCCGCGCGTTCCCTGACTGCGCGTCCTGACGTATCGCGATCACCGGCGGCATCAGCGCCGGTCTCCACTGCAAAACCGTTGGCATAGCGCAGGTCCACCTGGCGGATATCCGGCGCGAGCGACGCGAATGACTGCACGTAGACGCGCGCGAAACGTTCCAGCTTGCGCTCCGGTTGCTCGCGGTCGAGCACGATCGTCATTCCGTTCGAAAGACCCAGGCGCCAGGTGCGCCGCGGCGTCAGCGTGACGCGTTCCAGCTTCAGTCCGGCGGCGGCCAGGACCTGCCCGAGACTCCTGTAATGTTCGAGCACCTGCGCGCCGGTTCCTTCCGGGCCCTCGAGACGCGGAAACTCCGCGGGAAGCTCGGCGGCTTTCACGCGCACCACGTCGCCCGCCAGGTTGAGATACGCGTCCTCGCCCCAATACGCCGCGAGCTGCTGTTCCGTGAACCGCACGTACACGTCCTGCGGCCACTGGCGCCGCACCGAGGCCCTGTAAACCCAGGGCAGCGACTCCACGCGCGCCTTGACCGCGTCGAGATTGAGCAGGAAAAAATTTCCATGCACGACGTTCATCACCGTCGCTTGCAGCTCCTGCTGCGTGACATGCCGGAACTCGCCTTCGAACTGCACGTGCCGCACCGGAAAGTTGTCGCTGCGCAGCAGCCGGTCGGCGCCGAACGCCAGCACCAGCAGCACGAACAGCAGCGCGCACAACAGCAGCGCCGCCTTGAACAGGCTGATGCCGTCGTCGTTATGCCGCCGTGCCGAATCAGCGCTTGGCATCCGCCGTCTCCAGTATCCGTAACACCAGTTGATCGAAATCCAGGCCCGCCTGTTTCGCGGCCTTGGGAACGAGACTGTGATCGGTCATGCCCGGCACCGTGTTCACCTCCAGCGCGTATGCCTGGCCGGTCTTGTCGAGCATGAAGTCCACCCGGCCCCAGCCGGAACAGCCGAGCGCCTCGAACGCGCGCCGCGCCAGGACCTGGATCGCGCGCTCCCGGTCCGCGGGCAAACCGCAGGGGCACAGGTAACGCGTGGTGTCGAGGATGTATTTCGCCTCGTAGTCGTAGAACTCGCGGTCGGTTTCGATCTTGATCAGCGGCAACGCCCGATCGCCGAGAATCGCGCAGGTCAGCTCGGCGCCGTCGATGAAGCGCTCCGCGATCACCTGATCGTCGTACTTCGCCGCCGCGTCCCAGGCCGACTTCAGCTCCACGATCGTCCTGGCCTTGCTCACGCCGAGACTCGATCCCTCGCGCACCGGTTTCACGAACAGCGGCAGCCCGAGTTTCGCGGCGACCTTGTCGAGATCGATGCCGGGTTCGAGCACGACGTACTCCGGCGTCGGGATGCCGGCCGCGGACCAGAGATACTTGCTGCGCAACTTGTCCATGCCGAGCGCCGAGCCGAGCACGCCGCTGCCGGTGTACGGAATGTCCAGCACTTCGAGCGCGCCTTGAATCACGCCGTCCTCGCCCCAGCGTCCGTGCAGCACGATGAACACGCGCTCGAATTTTCCGTCTTCCAGCAAGCGCAGAGTGGATTTGTCGGCGTCAATGCCATGCGCATCCACGCCAGCGCGCTTCAGAGCCGCGAGCACCGCGTTGCCGCTCTTGAGAGACACCTCGCGCTCGGCGGAAGGTCCGCCCATCAGCACCGCGACTTTGCCGAAATTACGTCGTGTCATTTCGCCGCCTCCTGACCCAGGATCCGTACTTCGGGTTCCAGTTTGACGCCGTGTTGTCTTTGCACTTCCGCCTGCACGCGCAGGATCAAGCGCTCGATATCGGCGGCGCGAGCGCCGCCGGTGTTGACGATGAAATTGGCGTGCAGCTCGGACACGCAGGCCGCACCGATGCAGACGCCCTTGAGCCCGCAGGATTCGATCAGGCGCGCGGCGAAATTTCCCGGCGGGTTCTTGAATACCGAACCCGCGTTCGGCAGTTGGGTCGGTTGCGTGGCGCCGCGCTTGGCGAGCAGGGTCTTGATCAGGGTCTTGCCCTGTGCGGTCTCACCGGCGTTGAGACGGAAATGCGCGGCCACGAACCACTCGTCCCGCGGTCCGGCCACTTTGCGATAATCGATTTGATACTCCGCGGGCTGGCGTGTGTGCCGCGCACCGTGACGGTCGATGGTTTCCACCGCTTCGACGATGTTCCACGTCTCGCCGCCAAAGGCGCCGGCGTTCATGGCCAGCGCGCCGCCGACGGTGCCGGGAATGCCGGCGAGAAATTCCGCGCCCGTCAGGCCGCGCTCGGCGCAGAAACGCGCGACCTTGGCGCTGGCCACGCCGGCCTCGGCGCGCACCACGCCGTCGCGCAGGACATCGAGCGCGCTCAGCGCGCCGCTGGTCATGATCACCGTGCCGCGCACGCCGCCGTCGCGCACCAGCAGATTGCTTCCGAGACCGACCCAATGCACCGCTTCCTGCGCCGGCAGCGATTTCATGAATGTCACGAGGTCGTCAAGATCGGCCGGAATGAAAAGCCGGTCCGCCGGTCCGCCGGTGCGCCAGCTGGTGTGGCGCGACATCGGCTCGTCGACGAGCAGCTGGCCGCGAAGATTGGCGTGTGTTTTTGCCGGCATCATCCGCCGCTCCCGGGATTCAGCGTTTGCAGAAGCGAAGCCGCGACAGCGCCGATGCTGCCCGCGCCCATCGTGAGTAAAATATCGTTGCCGCGCAGCACGTCGGCCAGCGCCTGCGGCAGCCGGTTCACGTCTTCCAGGAAAATCGGGTCGGTCTTGCCGCGCGCGCGGATCGCGCGGCACAGCGCGCGCCCGTCGGCGCCGCTGATCGGCGCTTCGCCGGCGGCGTAGACCTCGGTGACGAACAGCGTGCCGATGTCCGCGAGCACGGTGCTGAAATCATCGAGCAGATCGTGCGTGCGCGTGTAACGGTGCGGCTGGAACACCACGACCAGCCGCCGCTCGGGCCAACTCGCGCGCGCCGCCGCCACGGTGGCCGCGATCTCGCGCGGGTGATGCGCGTAATCGTCCACCAGGATCACGTCGCCGCCGTCACGCTTGATGCGTCCGTTGATCTGGAAGCGCCGGCCGATGCCGGCAAAACCGGCCAGGGCGCGTGCGATCGCCGACCCCTCGATGCCCAGTTCGTGCGCGATACCGATGGCGGCCAGCGCGTTCAGCACGTTGTGCCGTCCGGGCTGGTTGAGCGTCACCATCAGCCAGTTCTTGCGTCCGCGCAGCTCGGCGGTGAAATGCATCCGCGTCTGTTCCTGGCGGATGTCGACCGCGCGCAGGTCGGCCTCGGCGGCGGTACCGTAGGTCAGCACCGGCCGGTGCACGCGCGGAATGATTTCGCGCACCGCCGGATCGTCGAGACACAACACCGCCAGCCCGTAGAACGGCAGTTGCTGGAGGAAATCCACGAACGCCTGCTTGAGACGGTTGAAGTCGCCGCCGTACGTGGCCATGTGATCGGCGTCGATATTCGTCACCACCGACATGAACGGCGCGAGATGCAGGAACGAAGCGTCGCTCTCGTCGGCTTCGGCCACCAGATACTGCCCGCGACCGAGGCGCGCGTGGGTACCGGCGCTGTTCAGGCGTCCGCCGATCACGAACGTCGGATCGAGTCCACCCTCGGCGAGGCAGCTCGCCACCAGGCTCGTGGTCGTAGTCTTGCCGTGTGTGCCGGCGATAGCGATGCCGCGCTGCAGGCGCATCAATTCGCCGAGCATCTCGGCGCGCGGGATCACCGGGATCTTGGCCGCGCGCGCTGCGCGCACCTCCGGATTGGTCTCGTCCACCGCCGAGGACACGACGACGACGTCCACGCCCTTAACCAGCTGCGGGTCGTGGCCGATGTTGACCTTGGCCCCGAGCGTGGCCAGGCGTCGGGTATTCGCCGATTCGCGCACATCCGATCCGGACACCGTGAATTGCAGGTTGTGCAGCACCTCGGCGATGCCGCACATGCCCGCGCCGCCGATGCCGACGAAGTGAACGTTTTTCACGCGGTCACGCACTTACGTCGCCTCCGTAAGATCG
This sequence comes from Candidatus Muproteobacteria bacterium, assembly GCA_027449605.1. Taxonomy (GTDB): domain Bacteria; phylum Pseudomonadota; class Gammaproteobacteria; order Acidiferrobacterales; family Sulfurifustaceae; genus Sulfuricaulis. The sequence continues at coordinate 26,704 of DAIDLH010000028.1, forward strand.
CAAATAACCAACACTCCATCCTGTCGGCGTCCGGCGCCATTCGCGGCCGGTCGCATCCCCGCTTCGCGGGGCCCCTGCTCCCTGCTCATGTCGCCACCTCCATGCATATTCCGGCCACCGTCTCGGCGGCGTCGGTCACGGCCAGATGACGTGCGGCGCGCGCCATCTTCATCAGCAGCTCGCGATTGACGGCAAACCCGGCAAGCAATTCGACGAGCCGCTCGCGCGTCAGTTCCGGAGACGGCACCAGCACCGCGGCTTCGCGCTCCGACAGGAACCGCGCGTTCGCGGTCTGGTGATCGTCCACCGCGTAGAGATAGGGCACGAGGATCGCCGCCGATCCCGAGGAGGCGAGTTCGGCCACGGTCATGGCGCCGGCGCGGCACAGCACCACGTCAGCCCAGGCGTAGGCCTCGGCCATGTTGTCGATGAATTCGGCGACCCGGGCCGGCGCATCGCCGTAAGCGTGCCGCACCGTGTCCGCGGCGTTGCGTCCGCACTGGTGCCACACCTCGGGTCGGAGTTCGGCCGGCAGCGACCGGATCGTTTCCGGCACGACGTCGTTGAAAATTTTCGCGCCTTGGCTGCCGCCCACGACCAGCAGCCGCAGGCGTCCCCGGCGCGCGGCCATTCTTTCCTCCGGTGGCGGCAACGCGGCGATCTCGTCGCGCACCGGATTGCCCACCGGACGCGCCGCCAGATGCTTGCCGAAGGCGTCGGGAAATCCGCACAACACCTGGTCGGCGAGGGCGGCGAGCCATTTGTTGGTCATGCCGGGAATCGCGTTCTGTTCGTGGATCAGCAGCGGCGTGCGCGTAAGCCAAGCCATCAAGCCGCCCGGACCGGCGACGAATCCGCCCAGCGACAACACCACGTCCGGCTTGCGCCGGCGCAGCACCCGGAACGCCTGCGCCATGGCATATATAAGAGTGAACGGCAGCAGCAGCCAGCGCAGCCAGCCCTTGCGCCGCACGCCCTGGATCGTCAGCCATTCCATGTCGATCGCCAGTCCCGACGCCGGCACCGCGTGCGCTTCGAGCCCGCGACGCGTGCCGAGCCACACCACCTGCACGCGTTTCTCCAGCAGCCGGCGCGCGACCGCGAGACCCGGGAACACGTGCCCGCCGGTGCCGCCCGCCATGATCAGCACGCAGCTCATGTCTCCGCCTCCGACATATTGATATCGCCCCACATGTCGTGCCGTCGGCGTCTGGCGACATTCGCCACGGTCGCATCCCCACGCTTCGCGTGTGGCCCCTGCTCCCTGCTCATGTCGCCCCTCCACCGGTGCGCGCTTCGCGGCTGACGAGCAGCAGCAGGCCCATGGCGATGCAGCTTACGATCATGCTTGAACCGCCGTAACTCACGAACGGCAGCGTCAATCCCTTGGTCGGCAGCAGGCCCATGTTCACGCCCATGTTGATCATCGCCTGGCTGCCGAGCAGCAGCCCCAGGCCCTGCGCCAGGCGCGCGGCATAAACCTGGCCGGCGGCTTCCGCGAGACGCGCGACGGCGAAGGCGCGCGCGATGACGATGCCGAAGACGACCATCACGCCCAGCACCGAGACCAGCCCGAGCTCCTCGCCCATCACCGCGAACACGAAATCGGTGTGCGCCGCCGGGAGATAGAAAAGTTTCTGCACGCTCGCACCCAGACCGACGCCGAGCCATTCGCCGCGCCCGAAAGCAATCAGCGCCTGCACCAGCTGGAAGCCGGTGTTGTACGGATCGGCCCAGGGATTGAGAAAGCTCGTGGCGCGCGCCATACGGTACGGCGACACGAGGGTGAGCAGCACCATGCTGCCGACGCCGGCGCCGAGCACGCACATGAAATGCCAGAAACGTACGCCGCCGAGGAACAGCATCGAGAACACCGTCACCGTGATCACCACGAGCGACCCCATGTCCGGTTCCAGCAGCAGGAATATTCCGACCGCCGCCACCACGAGGCTCATCATCACGATGCCCTGCGTGAAATTCTTCAGCGCCTCCTGTTTGCGCACCAGATAACCGGCGACGTACACCACCATGAACAGTTTCATGAACTCCGACGGCTGCAAGTTCACGATCCCGAGCCGGAGCCAGCGCGAGCTGCCGTTGATGTGCGCGCCGATGCCCGGCACCAGCACCACCACCAGCGAAGCGAAGCCGAGCAGCAGCAGATACGGGCCGGTCTTCTCCCACCAGCGCACGCGCGTGTGCATGGTGAACGCCATGAACAGCAGGCCCAGCGCCGCGGACGCCGCGTGACGCACCAGAAAGTACACGCTGTTGTGCATCTCGCGGTCGGCGTACGCGACCGACGCCGAATACACCATGATCACGCCGAGCGCGAGCAGCACGAACGTGCATCCGAGCAGCCACGGGTCCCACGCCGGGCGCGGCCGGCCGGCGGCGCGCACGGAACCGGCGGTGAGGACGGCGCTCATTTTGTTTCCTCGCGCACCGCTTCGCGGAACACTTCCGCGCGATGCTCGTAGTTGCGGAACATGTCGAAGCTGGCGCAGGCCGGTGACAGCAGCACCACGTCGCCCGGTTGCGCGAGTTTGGCAGCGAGACGCACCGCCTCGTGCATATCTTTGGCGCGGTGCGTGACGACGGCATCGCCGAGGGCCGCCTCGATCAGCGGCGCATCGCGCCCGATCAGCACCACGGCGCGCGCGTGTTGCGCGCACGCCGGCTTCAGTTCGCTGAAATCCTGGCCCTTGCCGTCGCCGCCGGCGATCAGGATCACCGGCGCGGTCATGCCGTTCAGGGCCGCGACCGTGGCGCCGACGTTCGTGCCCTTGGAATCGTCATACCAGCGGACGTTGTTGCGATCGGCCACCAGTTCGGTGCGGTGGGCCAGCCCTTTGAAGTCACGCACCGCGGCGCAGGCATCCATGGCGGCGACCCCGACGGCCTCGGCCAGCGCCAGCGCCGCCAACACGTTGGCGAGATTGTGCCGGCCGGCGAGCGGCACCTCCGCTGCCTTCATCAGCGCTTGCGCGCCGTGCATGAGCCAGGTCTCACCCCGGACTTCATCGAGGCCGTAATCCTGAATGTTTGCCGGACGGCCCAGGCTGAAACCGACCGTGCGCCGCCCCGACTGGCGCATGCGCATCACCCGCGGATCGTCGGCGTTGAGCACCATGGTGCCGTTGCCGCGAAAGATGCGTGCCTTGGTCGCGGCGTATTCATGAATATCGCGGTAACGGTCCATGTGATCCGGCGTGACGTTGAGCACCGTCGCGGCGCGCGCATTGAGGCTGTGCGTCGTTTCGAGCTGGAAGCTCGACAGTTCCAGCACGTACACGTCCGGCTCCGGCGCCTCGAGCAATGACAGCGCCGGCACGCCGATGTTGCCGCCGACCGCGGTCTTGAGGCCGGCGCGCCGGCACATCTCGCCGGTGAGCGCCGTCACCGTGCTCTTGCCGTTGGCGCCGGTGATGGCGATGACCGGAGCGGCAGCTTCGCGCGCGAACAGCTCGATGTCGCCGACCGCCTGCGCGCCGCGTTCTACGGCGCGAGCGATCTCTGGTTCCTGGACCGACACGCCCGGGCTCACCACGAGCAGTCCCGGATCCCTGAAAAGCGCCGCCGGCAGACCGCCGGCATGCACCGCCACGCGCGGAAACTCGCGCCGGAACTCATCGAGCTTGGGCGGCTGCGCGCGCGTGTCGACGACCGTAACCTCGTAACCGCGCGCGACGAGATGCCGCACGCAGGAGAGACCCGTGAGTCCGAGGCCCACCACCAGCGCGCGTTTTGTCTCCGTCCTTGTCATTGCCAATGCCATAATCTTTTTCTGATTTATGAATTTTTGCCGCAAAGGCGCAAAGATTTCTTGGGTTTTATTCTCATGAGCCTTTCTTTGCGTCCTTCGCGTCTTTGCGGCAGATAATCATATAAATCAAATTTCCTCACCGTATCTTGAGCGTCGCCAGTCCGATCAGCACCAGAATCAGCGAGATGATCCAGAAACGCACGATCACCCGCGGCTCGGGCCAGCCTTTCAGTTCGAAATGGTGATGCAGCGGCGCCATGCGAAAGATGCGCTTGCCGGTGAGTTTGAACGACGCCACCTGCAGCATCACCGACACCGTCTCCATCACGAACACGCCGCCCATGACGAACAGCACGATTTCCTGGCGCACCGACACGGCGACGGTGCCGAGCGCCGCGCCCAGCGCCAGCGCGCCGATGTCGCCCATGAATACCATCGCTGGATAGGTGTTGAACCAGAGAAATCCGAGACCGGCGCCGACGATGGCGCCGCAGAACACGAGCACCTCGCCGGCCCCGGCGATGTAGGGGAAGCCGAGGTACGCGGAAAACTTGAGATGCCCCATGACGTAGGCAAATATGCCGAGCGCACCGGCGACCATGACCGTCGGCAAGATCGCCAGGCCGTCGAGGCCGTCGGTGAGGTTCACCGCGTTGCTCGAACCGACGATGACGAAGTAAGCGAGCAGGATGTACAGCGGACCGAGCGGGATGATGACGTTCTTGAACACCGGCACGATGAGCGCGGTCTCGGCCGAACTCTTGGCGGTGTAGTAGAGGAACAGCGCCGCGCCGAGGCCTGCGACCGTCTGCCAGAAGAACTTGGACCGGGCGCCGATGCCGCGCGGGTCCTTGTTGATGATCTTCTTGTAATCGTCCACCCAGCCGATGGCGCCGAAAGCGGCGGTGGTGAACAGCACCGCCCACACGAAGCGGTTGGAAAGATCCGCCCACAGCAGCGTGGCGATGAACACGGCAATGAGAATCATCGCCCCGCCCATGGTCGGCGTGCCGGCCTTGGACAGGTGGCTTTGCGGTCCGTCCTTGCGCACGGTCTGGCCGAGCTGGCGGTGGCCGAGGCGGCGGATCACCGCCGGGCCGATCCAGAAACTGATCACGAGCGCCGTCAGCACGCCGAGAATCCCGCGCAGCGTGAGATAGCGGAAGACGTTGAAGAACGTCATTTCATGCGCGAGTCGTTCGAAGAGGTAGAACAGCACCTAACGGTCCTCCCCGGTTTCGGCCCCGGCCGGCGTCTGGCGGGTGATGCCGGCGACGATCCGTTCCATGCGCATGAGCCGCGAGCCCTTGACGAGCACCGTCATTTCCGCGTGCAGGCAATCCTGCAGCGCCTCGATCAGCGCCTCGGGCGTCTCGAAATGGCGCGCGCCCTTGCCGAACGCGGCCACGGCGATGCGGGCCAGATCGCCCACGGCGTACAGGCGCTGCACGCCGACGCGGCTGGCGAGCTCGCCGACGCGATAATGGATATCGGGCGCGGCCGCGCCGAGTTCGCCCATGTCGCCCAGGACCAGAACGCGCTCGCCGGAAAATTCCCGCAGCACCTGGAGTCCCGCCGCAACCGAGGCGGGATTGGCGTTGTAGGTGTCGTCGATGACGCGCGCGCCGCTGATGCCGCGCTTCACCTCCAGACGCCCGGACACGGTGCGCAGTTTTTCGAGGCCGGTCTTCACATGATCGAGCGACGCGCCGGCGGCCAGCGCCGCGCCGGTCGCGGCCAGCGTGTTCATGACGTTGTGTCTTCCGAGCAGCGGTACGCGCATGTCGATGTCCCCGTGAGTGGTGGTTTTGAGATGAATGGTGCTGCCCGTGTCGGTGTGCCGGTACTCCGCGCTCACGTCAGCCGGGCGGTCGAGTCCGAAGGTCAGGCAGCGGCGCGATCCGGCCAGTCCCTTCCACAACAAGAAATACGCATCGTCGGCGTTGAGCACCGCGACGCCGTCGGCGGCGAGGCCGGTGAAAATCTCGCCCTTGGCGCGCGCCACGTCCCCGACCGTGCCGACGCCGGCGAGGTGCGCCTCGGCGGCGTTGTTGATCAGCGCGATGGTGGGTCGCGTCAGGCGCGAGAGATACTCGATCTCGCCGGGATGGTTCATGCCCATCTCGATCACGGCGTAACGGTGTTCCGCGCGCAGGCGCGCCAGCGTCAGCGGCACGCCGATGTCGTTGTTCAGATTGCCGCGCGTGACGCAGCCGGGACCGGTTTCGCCCAGGATCGCGCCGAGCATTTCCTTGACCGTGGTCTTGCCGTTGCTGCCGGTGACGGCGATCACGGGAATTTTCTTGAACTGGCCGCGCCAGAACGCGCCGAGACTCCCGAGCGCGAGCCGCGTGTCCGGCACGCGCACGTACGGCAGCAGCGTGTCCATGTCGTGCGCGAGCAGGGCGCCGGCCGCGCCGGCGTTGATGGCCTCGGCCAGGAAACTGTGTCCGTCGAAATGCTCGCCCTTGATCGCGACATAGAGATCGCCGCGCGCGAGCGCGCGCGTGTCGTGGCAAACGCCGGTGAACACCACGTCCTGACCCTTGAGCGGGGCATCGAGGACGTCGGCCAGGATCGAGAGCGACATCACGCGTCCGCCTCCGATAATTTGTCGTTACACCTGAACGCCCGTTGTCGGCGTCTGACGGCATTCGCGGCCGTTCGCGTCCCCACTACGTGGGGGGCGCCCCGGAGCGTCGCCCGAGGGACCCGCGAAGCGGGATCGGGCAGCGGAGGGGACGCCAACGACCGCATGCGGGGCGCCTGCATCCCGCGCAGCGGTCGCATCCCCGGAGGGGCCCCTGCTCCGCGCTGCGCGGTCGCCTGCTCCCTGCTCATGCCGCCCCCTCCAATAGTTCCCGCACCGCGTCGCGGTCGCTGTAGGGCAGGCGGGTATCGCCCACCTGCTGGTAATCCTCGTGCCCCTTGCCGGCGACGAGCACGATGTCGCCTTCGCCCGCGTGACGCACCGCCTCGGCGATCGCGCGCTTCCGCTCGCGGATGATTTTGGGCGACGTGCGCATCCCGCCGAGTATGTCGGCGATGATGTCGTCGCCCGATTCGTGCCGCGGGTTGTCGTCGGTCAGCACCACGCTGTCCGCCAGCCGCTCGGCGATCCCGCCCATCAACGGACGCTTGCCGCGGTCGCGGTCGCCGCCGCAGCCGAAAACGCACCAGAGCCTGCCGCGCGTGTGCTCGCGCAGCGCCAGCAGGACTTTTTCCAGCGCATCCGGCGTGTGCGCGTAATCGATCACCACCAGCGGCAGTCCGCGCGCGCCGCCGAAACGCTCCACGCGTCCCGCGGGCGCGTGCGCACCGGAGAGCCGCGCCACCGCCTCGTCGAGCCTGATGCCGAGCGCCAGCAGGGTGGCGAGCACGGCAAGCAGGTTGCTGGCGTTGAAACGGCCGATCAGCGGGCTGCGCAGTTCGGCTTCACCCTCGGGCGTCGCGACGCGCAACCACAGTCCGTCCGGCAGCGGCTGCACCTCGCGCGCGCGCACGTCGCCGCCGTCGAGACCGTAACTCAGCGCCGTGACGCGCGTATCGAGAGTCCCGAGAAGATCCCGGCCGAACTCGTCGTCGTGGTTGATCACGGCGTGCTTGAGTCCTTCCATCGCGAACAGGCCGGCCTTGGCCTTGCCATAGGCGTCCATGCTGCCGTGGTAATCGAGATGATCGCGCGTCAGATTGGTGAACACGGCGACGCCGAAAACGACGCCGTTCACACGCCCCTGCTCGAGTGCGTGCGAGGATACTTCCATCGCCACCCGCGTCGCCCCCTGCGCGGCGAATTCCGTCAGCAGGCGCTGCACCGTCATGGCATCGGGCGTGGTGTGCATCGACACGTCGAGCGCGCCGGGGAAACCGTAACCGAGCGTGCCGATCACCGCGCAGCGCCGCGGCGGCCAGTCGAGCGCCTGTGCCAGCAGTTGCGTGCAGGTGGTCTTGCCGTTGGTGCCGGTGACGCCGATCACCACCAGCCGGCGCGACGGCGAGCCGTAAAAACGATCCGCGATGATGCCGATCCGGTGGCGCAATCCGGAAACGCCGAACACCGGCACCGGCGCGGCGCGCGGGTCGAAGCCGTCGCCGGTTTCGTACACGACCGCGCAGGCGCCCGCCGCCACCGCGTCGCCGATGAAATCGCGGCCGTCCGTCATCATGCCCGGCACCGCCAGGAACAGATCGCCCGGCCGCACGCGCCGGCTGTCCGTCTGCAGGCCGCGCACCTCGCGGTTCGCCACGCCCGGCACGCGGGCGATCCCGTCGAGCAGTTCGCGCAATGGACGGATTCCGGTCATTCGGCCACCCGCTCGCTTTTCACGGTCATCAGTCGCGGCGACTGGCGCGGCGCGTCGGGCGGCACGTCGAGCAGCCGCAAGGCGCCGGTCATGACATGACCGAATACCGGCGCCGCAATCTCGCCGCCGTAGTAACCGCCGTGCGTCGGCTCGTCCACCGCCACCACCATCACCAGGCGCGGCGCGGAGGCCGGCGCGAAACCGGCGAACCAGGAAATGTATTTTTCCTCGGAGTAGCCGCTGGCGGTGAGCTTGCGTACCGTGCCGGTCTTGCCAGCCACGCGATAGTCGGCAACCTGGGCGGCCTTGCCGGTGCCGGCGTCGCTGACCGCCAGCTCCAGCATCGATTGCAGGCGGCGCGCGGTGGTGACCGACATCACGCGCTCGCCTTGCGGCGGCGTGTCCGAATGCACCAGCGTTAGCGGCAGCGCCTCGCCGTCGTTGGCCAGCACCAGATAGGCGCGCGCCAATTGCAGCGGCGTGACGGAAATGCCGTAACCGAACGAAATGCTCGCTTGCTCGACCGGCACCCAGCGCGCCGGCGGCGTCAGCAGTCCCGGCACTTCGCCCGGCAGCCGCGCGCCAGTCGTCTGGCCGAAACCGACGTGGCGCAGCATTTCCCACAGGCTCGTCTTGTTCAACGCCAGCGCGATCTTGGAGGCGCCGACGTTGCTCGATTTCTCGATCACGCCCGCGACCGTGAGCACGCCGTAGTTGTGCACGTCGCGGATGGTGCGGTCCCCGATCTGCAGCGAGCCGGGCGTGGTGTCGATCACGGTGCCGGCGGAAAATTTTCCGCTCTCCAGCGCCGTCGCGATGGTGAACGGCTTGAGCGTGGAACCGGGCTCGAACATATCGGTGACGGCGCGGTTGCGGAACGTGCCGCTGTTCAGTCCGGCGCGATTGTTGGGATTGAAATCCGGCTCGTTGACCAGCGCCAGCACTTCGCCGGTGCGCGCATCCAGCACCACGGCGCTGCCGGCGCGCGCCTGGTGCTCGATCACCGCCGCCTTCAGTTCGCGATACGCCAGATACTGGATGCGGCGGTCGATGGACAGCATGAGATCCTTGCCCGGCTTGGGCAGCACCACGCTCTCGGCGACTTCCACGGCGTTGCCCTGCAGGTCGCGCAACAGCCGCTTGGCGCCCGGCACCGCGCGCAACCAGGAGTCGAAGGCGAGCTCGGCGCCTTCCTGGCCCTGATCGTCGACGTTGGTGAATCCGATCACGTGACCGGCGACGGAACCGAGCGGGTAGTAGCGCCGGTACTCGCGGGCGAGCGCCACGCCCGGCACCTTGAGCGCCATCACGCGTTCCGCCAGCGCCGGCGGCACGTGCCGCTTGAGATACATGAACTCGCGCTCGTCATGCTTGCTGAGCAACTGGGTCAGTTCGCGCGTGCTCATGCCGAGCAGCGCGGCGAGGCGCGGCCATTGACGGCGTTGCTCAGCGAGGGTCGGCGGATGCGCCCACACCGAATCCACCGGGGTGCTCACCGCGAGCGGCGCGCCGTTGCGGTCGAGAATCATGCCGCGGTGCGAGTTGTCCTTGACCAGGCGCGAATGCCGGGCGTTGCCCTGGCTTTGCAGGAAATCGGTGTTGAGCGCCTGCAGGTACACCGCGCGCGCCGCGAGCAGGATCATTCCGCCGAGAATACAGAGCAGCACGATGGCGTTGCGCACCGGGTAGCGGGTTTTGGCGCCGCGGCTCATGGCGTGGCGTCCCGGGTGACCCGCACCACGCGGATATGCGCGGCGTCGGGCGTGTTCATGCCGAGACGGCTGCGCGCCATCGCCTCGACGCGCCGGTGCTGCGACCAGGCGCCTTCCTCGAGCAGCAGTTTGCCCCACTCGACGTTGAGCGCGTCGCGCTCCGCCTGGCGCGTCTGCAGCTCCGCGAACAGCTGACGGCTTTCATGCCGCGTCTGCACCACCGCAATCGAGATGACCATCACCACGGCGAGCAGCATGATCAGGCGCTTAGGCATGAGCCACGCCCTCCGTCGTACGTTCGGCCACGCGCATCACGGCGCTGCGAGCACGCGGGTTGCGATTGGCTTCGGCCTCACCGGCGCGAATCGCCTTGCCGATGGTATTCAATCGCGGACGGAACCGGTCGTGCCGCACCGGCAAATCCGGCGGCAGATCGTCGCCCCTGGTCTCGGTGCGCAGAAAATGTTTCACCATCCGATCTTCGAGCGAATGAAAACTGATCACGACCAGTCGTCCGCCCGCGGCGAGCAGACGAACCGCTTGCGGAAGCGTTTCCCGGAGTTCTTCCAGCTCGCGGTTGATGTGTATGCGGATCGCCTGAAACGTGCGCGTGGCCGGGTCCTTGTTTTTCTCCCGTGTCGGCACCGCGCGCGAAACGATTTCCGCCAGACGTCGCGTCGTGGTGATCGGCTCTACCTCACGCTCGTTCACGATCGCGCGTGCGATGCGCCGGGCAAAACGCTCTTCGCCGTATTCGTGGATAATCCGCGCGATTTCATTTTCTTCGGCGCGATTGATCCATTCGGCGGCGGATTCACCCGTGCACGGATCCATGCGCATGTCGAGATTTCCCTCGGCGCGAAAACTGAAACCGCGACGCGCGTCGTCGAGTTGCGGCGACGACACGCCGAGATCGAAAATAATCCCGTTGATTTTTCCGGCCAGACCGAAGCTGTCGATCGTGCGCGCCAGGAGCGAAAACGGTCCTTGGGTGATTTTCGCGCGCGCGTCCGCTCCGAATTTTCGGCGCGCATCCTCGCAGGCCTGCGGATCGCGGTCGAACATCAGCAGTTGTCCGTGCGTCCCCAGTCGTTTCAAAATTTCCTGCGCGTGCCCGCCTCGTCCGTAAGTGGCATCGACATAAACTCCGTCATCCTTCAGCTGCAGTGCCTGCAACGCCTCCTCCAGCAGTACCGGAACGTGGTGATGTTCATTCACGCGTTCTCTCTAAAGCGAGAACGATTCGAGATCCGGCGGCAGCTTGCCGTCGTCCTCGCCTTCGCTCTCGAGCCATTCGGCACGACGCGCGTTCCACGCGCCGTCGTCCCAGATTTCGAATTTGTTTCCCTGCCCGATCAGCATGACGTCTTTGTTCAGACCGGCGAACTCGCGCAGCGGCGGCGACAGGAGGATGCGGCCGTTGCCGTCGAGTTCGCACTCGGTGGCATGACCGACCAGCAGGCGCTGCAGCTTGCGCGTCTGCTTGTTGAAGCTCGACAGCTTCATGATCTTGCGCTCGATCTCCTCCCACTCCGGCTGCGGGTACAGCAGCAGGCAATGATCGCGGTCGACGGTGAGCACCATCTGGCCGCTGCACACGCGCGTGAGTTGTTCGCGATAGCGCGTCGGGATCGACATGCGACCCTTGCTGTCCAGCGTCACGGCGTTGACACCACGAAACATTTTTCCCCGCTTTTTCCCGCTCTATTCCACAAAAAACCACAATTCACCACTTAATGACACTATAGATAGCGATATAGAGGGGTGTCAAGCAAAAACTGTGAGTTCTGCAAAATTTCTTCTTTGCAGGTCAGCAGCTTAGGAATGGAAGCTGAATCAAACTGGGGTGAATCCACTGCGGCCGGCTTATTGAGCCAAATGCAATACCATTTGTCGGATAAATCGCAACTAAAAAACTACAAAAGAAACATGAAATTACAAAATCATGTTAATGTAAAAAAAGGAGTCGGCCGATAAGCCGGGTTCTGTCGTGGACAGCCATTCATCTGGGACGCGCGTCGCCACGCGCCTCATGCGGCCTACCCGGGAACAGTGCGGGCAGCACTATCGTTCCCCTATTTGGCCTTACTCCGGGTGGGGCTTGCCCTGCCACGGGATGTTGCCACCCGTGCGGTGCGCTCTTACCGCACCATTTCACCCTTACCAGCCCGCCTGAAATAAATCAGCCGGGCTTCGGCGGTGTATTTTCTGTGGCGCTTTCCATCGGCTCACGCCGCCCAGGCGTTACCTGGCACCCTGCCCTGCGGAGCCCGGACTTTCCTCCACTCGACCGCGCGAACGTGGTCGGGCAGCGGCTGTCTGGCCAACTCCAGGCGCCATTATACCAGTCGTGGATGATTCATTCTGAAAAGCTTTGCTTTGGGTGACGCTGAAATGAGATGGCGTGTTGATGTTGACTTCACGGCGCCGGTACCGGCCCGATGTTGAATCCAACGGATAAACGCGCGCGATCAGACTCGTTGCGCGTTACCTCGTGCAACGTTTCCGGCATGAAGAACACGAACATTCCTTCCCGCGGCTGGATCGCTTCGCGCTGCATGCCGTCCGTCAACACCAGTTTCCCGGAATCCGGCGGAACCTCGATATAGTAGACGCCGGAAAGCAGCTCGTCGCCGTCATCGTGCGTGTGCGCGCAGGTCACGTCGCCCGGGCGCATCCGATTGAGCCACCAGCCGATGCGCAGTTCCGTCTCCGGGCGCGCGAGCAGGCGCGAGGCATGGGTGACGGCAACGTCGAGAATCGCGCGTATTTCCGGAAGCGATTCCGGGGCAAGATAGAGATTTTCATATCGCCCGGCCAGATAGTGGCTTTGACGGACAATATCCTCCGCCGACAATGATTCGATCCTGGAAAGAAGTTTCGCATTCAGCGCCTGACAAGTTTCACACAGATGGGTCTCGTATAGATCCATTGCATCATTGCTCCGGCTTCTTGTCCGGCGCAAACAGTTCATCGAGCTTGTCCCGGGCGTCATCCTTTTTTTCCGGAGAACCTGAAGCGGTTCCACCGAACAGGGAACCGAGGCCGGATTTCGCGGCTTCGGATTTTGCCGAGCCGGGAGGCCGATGCGCATCGGGACGCGGCTTGAACCAGTCGCAGAAATTCGCATGTTCCCTGTCGCGCACTTCCTCCGCGCGCTCTTCCTGGCACTGGCCGGTCAGGCGCGGATCGTAAAACCGGCACATGCGGCAAACATGCAAATAGGCGCGGCACTTCGGGCACTCCGCCAGACGACTGAGCGGCAAAGGCAGCCCGGCTACCGACGCTCCGCATTTCCAGCAGACAAGATTCATCTTCTTTCCGGTGCTACTATTTCCAGACCGAATCGTACAGTTCCACTATAAACCGTCATGACACGCAACGTCATCCTCACCCGTCGCACGCCGGGCAGACCGTCGAACGGCCGCATGATCCGATGACTCTCGAACGAGACATGGCCGGAGTTTTCGACCTGGGCGACGGCATTCGCGATGTCCGCGCGCATGGACAGGGTCTGATCAACGATACTTTTCTGGTCATCACCGACTCCGGCCGGAACGTCATCCTGCAGCGCATCAACCGCCACGTGTTCCCTGAACCCGCGCGCATCATGGCCAATCTGCGCGTGCTCGCCGAGCACGTCCGAAAACGTCAAGCCGGGGAAGGGTGCGCGCGTGAGCTGCGGCTGCCCGGAATCATCCCCGCCCGGGATGGAAAGGATTTCGCGATCGATCCGCAGGGCGGTTTCTGGCGTGCCATGCATTTTCTAGACAACACAATCACCCTCACGGCAATCACCGGCAAGGCTCAGGCCGAAGAGACGGGTTTTGCCCTGGGGCGATTTCATGCCTTGACCCACGATATCGATCCCGCGCGGATGCACGAAACCTTGCCGGGGTTCCACAATGCACCGGCGTACTTCGCGCGTTTTCTGCGCGCCTCGGCGCGTCCGCGCGCACCGGCCGCGAGCCGGGATCTGCTCTACTGTCTTGATTTCGTCGAAACGCGCCGCGGCCTCACCCGTGTTCTCGAAACCGCCAGACGCGAGGGACGGCTCAGGACGCGCGTGATTCACGGAGACACCAAGCTCAACAACTTCCTTTTTGACGCCGATACCGGGCGGGCGATAAGCCTCATCGATCTCGACACCGTGCAACCGGGCCTGATCCATTACGACATCGGCGATTGCCTGCGCTCCTGCGCCAATCCCGCGGGCGAGTGTCCCGGAGATCCTGCCTCCGCCCGCCTCGACCTCGATATCGGCGAGGCGATCCTCGATCGTTATTTCGCTGAAACACGAGGTTTTCTGACGCGCGGCGATCGTGACTATATATATGATGCCATCCATCTCATCCCTTTCGAGCTGGGTCTGCGGTTTTTCACCGATCATCTGGAGGGAGACCATTATTTCAAGACCGACCGGCCGGGCCAGAACCTGCATCGCGCCATGACGCAGTTTGCGCTGACGCTTTCGGTTGAAAAGCACGAGGGGAAAATCAGGTCGCTGATCGGGAAACTCTGACGCCGGTGACCGATTTCGTCTCAACCGGCGTTCATGATTAGATATCAACCGGAACGACGCCTGTCCCGGCACGCAGGAGGAACGCAAGATGACGCAACGTTCGATCCGGCAACTGGTCCCCGCGCTCGCCATCACCGAGGGCGCCGGAGTGACGGTGCATCGCACCCTCGGCACGCCGCGACTGCGTCACCTCGATCCTTTCCTGCTGCTGGATCATTTCGCGAGCAACGACCCGGACGACTACATCGCCGGATTTCCGGATCACCCGCATCGCGGCTTCATCACCCTCACCTACATGCTCGACGGTCACATGGAACATCGCGACAGCATGGGCAACCGCGGCGACCTGCGCGCCGGCGGCATCCAGTGGATGAAGGCGGCGAGCGGCGTCATTCATTCCGAGATGCCGCAGCAGACCGACGGCCTGATGCGCGGCTTTCAGCTGTGGATCAACCTGCCGGCCGGGGAAAAGATGGGCGACCCGCAATACCAGGAATTCTCCGCCGGGCAGTTGCCGACGGTTGAATACGATGGAATCCGGGTCAAGATCATCAGCGGCGAATACTCGGGCCGGCGCGGACCGATCGACGATCCGCACACGCAAGTGCAATATCTCGACGTGTCGCTGGCGCCGGAAACTTCGTTCGCCCATCGCGTGGATAACGGCGCCACCGTTTTTCTTTACCCGTTCGATGGCAGTTTGCTGATCGGCGGCGCGACGATCGAAACTCATGCCCTGGCGGTGCTCGGCCCGGGCGACGAGCTTGTGGTCACCGCCGGCCCCCGGGGAACACGCTTCATTATTCTCAGCGGGCGCCCGTTGCGCGAGCCGATCGTGCAACACGGGCCGTTCGTCATGAACACCGAACAGGAAATCCGTCAGGCCTTCGAGGACTACAAAAACAACCGGCTGGTGAGAAAACGGGCGCAGACCGTGTCGGGTTAAGTCGCGAAGCCGACCAGTCGGAACGTCACCTATCGGGCCGACCCCTGCAAGGCCTTGAGATCCTCGATCACTTCCCGGCTGTGGGTTTCAGGCGTCACTTTCCTGTAAATCCTGGCGATCCTTCCCTGCGGATCGATGAGAAAAGTCTGACGCCTGGCAAATCGCAGGAATGACAGCGACCACAGTGAGCCGTACCGTCTGGCCACGCTGCCATCGGTATCCGCCAGCAGCGGAAACGGCAGGCTGTATTTGCCGGCAAACTTCGCGTGGCTTTCCGGGTCATCGACGCTGACGCCGAGAATCTCCGCCCCGAGTTTCCGGAGAGCGAGAAAATCGTCCCGGAACCGGCATGCCTCGCGGGTACAGCCGGGGGTATCGTCCTTGGGGTAGAAATAAAGCACCACCCAGTGCCGGCGATAGGCTGACAGGGTATGCATTTCGCCGTTCTGGTCCCGCAACGAGAAATCCGGGGCCATCTGGCCTGCGGCAATCGTCATCTCCGCCTCCTCCGACAAAACGGGAAGGCTGGCAAGCAAGAATGCCATCCCTCCCAGAACCAGGCCTGTCCATCGGCGCATCGAGACTGTCTCCGGCATGCTGCAAACAGGTTAACTCCAATCCCCGGCTGAATACATGGCTCATTGGGAACCGGGCGATTCGGGCCTGCCCGGACCTCGATTTAATCATTCCTGTTGATCTGGGCGGTATCGGAAGGCAAAATGCGCCCCTTCGTTTCGGACCGCGGCAGCCGACCTGCCCGCGCCGGGCCAAAACCGCAGCCATCAGGCTTAATTTATTTAAAGAGAGGAAAATACGATGAAGTTGATTCTGTTGGGCGCCCCGGGCGCCGGCAAGGGGACGGTCGCGAAACAGCTGACCCAGTTGGACGGTTCCGTGCAGATTTCCACCGGCGACATCCTGCGCGGCGCGGTGCAGGCCGGCTCCGATCTCGGCAAACAGGCCAAGGCCTACATGGACCGCGGCGACCTGGTGCCGGACGAACTGATCATGGGCATCATGGAAAAGCGCCTGCAGGAACCCGATTGCAAAAAGGGTTTCCTGCTCGACGGCTTCCCGCGCACCATTCCCCAAGCCGAAGATCTGAAAAAGCTGCTGGTGAAACTCGGCATCAAGCTCGACATGGCGGTCAACATCGACGTGCCGCGCAACGTGATTCTCGACCGCCTCACCACCCGTCGCACCTGCTCCAATTCCAAGTGCCAGGCGATCTATAACGTCAAGAGCATGCCGCCGAAGAAAGAAGGCATCTGCGACAAGTGCGGCAGCCCCGTGGTGCAGCGCGAGGACGAGACCGAGGCCGCCATCAGCCACCGGCTCGATACTTATAATAAGAAAACCGCTCCGCTGATCGGCTTCTACGACAAGGAAGGCATGCTGCTCACGGTCAGCGCCACTTCGAGCGAAGCGGTCATCGCCGCGATCAAAAAGAAACTCGCGGCCTGATCCCCCGTAACACGGCCGGTGATGTCCGCCCACGGCGGATGTCACCGGCCTTTTTATTTGTTATTTGCCGGATGCTCTCCCGCACCGGGCCGGCGGCGCATGTATTCAATGGATTTTATCTTGCCGTTTCTGCCACGTTCTCTCCGTCCGTGGCCGCATCGGTTTTCTGTTCGCCGGCCGGCGCTGCTTCATCCGGCAATTGGACAACAACAGACGGCTCGCCCGGCGACGCGGTTCTCACAGAAGCCGCCGCGGCAACGACGGGGGATGGAGATGGCGATGCCGCGACAGGCTCGGCATGAACGCTCGTCGTCGGCGGTTTAGCGAAATGCGAGCCCAGAGGCGCGGCCAGAAACAGACCGACAATAACCACGGCGACGACGTACCGCCTGGGTTCGGAAGCCGCGCGATCCCGTTTGCCCGCGGCAATCCGTCCGGACACGGCGTTGCTTTTTGTCTCGCGAACCGCTGCGGAATTCGCCCGTCCGGATTTCAGGGAGGAATTGCGCGAGCCACCGGTATTCGCCCGCTTGCCGCCGTCGACCGGAAAGTTCCCGGCGGGCGCCCCCATGGCGTGGCGAACGCCCGACGTCAGCGACTCCGCCGCGGTCATGGAGCCGGCGCCTGATTTTTGAATCGCGCTCCCGGCGGCGACGCGTTTCATCGTCGTCGTCATCGACTGTACCGCTTTGGACGGCGAGTCCAACTCGACGCGCGGCTTCCCGGTCGGGGCGAAGAGCGGCAAGGCGCCGTATTGCTCACGTTCCATCACAACCTGTTCGACAAGTTCGCCGGTCACCACCGCGCCCCGCGAGGCATAGGCATAGACGAGGGACAAGTCGCACAGAAGATTGATCAGCCTCGGATTGCCTCCGCAATATTCGTAAACGGCATCGCAGGCATCCTCGGTAAAAAGTTCATGTTCGCCCCCCACGATCACGATCCGGTGACGAATGTAACCGCGCGTGTCGTCACGGCTCAGCGAATCCAGGTGATAGTCCACGGCGATTCGCTGGGCCAGTTGCTTCAGCTCCGGTCGCCGCAGGATATCGCGCAACGGCGGCTGGCCGACGAGAATCACTTGCAGCAGCAAATCCCCGCCGGAATTGATGTTGGACAGCGTGCGCAGTTCTTCCAGCGCGTCGACGCTCATGTTCTGCGCCTCGTCGATGATCAGCATCGTCCGCCGGTTTTTCGCATGTTGCGCGAGCAGGTAATCGCTGAAAACCCGATGCCTCCCGGCGCGAGACAGGCCCGCGCCTTCGAGGTCGAAAGCATGCAGCATCCAACGCATCAGTTCGTCGAACGATGGATGGGTGTTGGAGATAAGACCGACGGATGCGTCATCGCCGATCTGACGCAGCAGACGCCGCAGCAGGGTGGTCTTGCCGGTGCCGGCCCTGCCGCTGATGACGCTGAATCCCGTCTGGTTTTCCAGGCTGTACCGCAACAGGGCGACGGCCATCTCGTGCTGCTTGCTCAGGTAGAGAAAAGCCGGATCGGGCAACAAGGAAAAAGGCTTTTCCTTCAGCCCATAAAAGGACTCATACATGGCGGGTTTTCTTCACTCCCCTCATATCGGCGGCTTTCGAAAAAGGTCGTGCAGGCCTCGTTCGCCAGCTACGCAACCCGGATTGACGACCGGTGCTGTTTGTTGTCGGCTTTATTGTGTTCTTTCCGGGCAGCCAAAATCAATTCCGTTCCGGTCAAACGGGCGCAACCCGTTAATTCCATGCATTTTAAAAAATGCGTTGACAGCACCGGGGCCGTGCTGCGGCCGGAAAGCGTGAACCGAACGTATCGGCGCCGGAAAATAAAAAACCCGGCTGCCCGGGTTTTTTATGGTTGCAGAAACGGCGCGGATCAGACGCAGCCGGTGGGCTTGGGCAACCCGCCGTACTTGGTGATGGGTTTCATCGGGCCGGTCATCCACAGTTTGAACATGTCTTTCTGATCGACCTCGACGTATTTGGCGAACTTCCGGATCGGCGGCACCACGCCGAAAGCATCGTAGTATTCACGCGCTTTCGTGATATGCGACCACTTCACCTCGTCCAGGGCAATACCGTCGGCCTCGGCCATAGCGCGCGCGATCTCCGGGGTCCAGGCATCACGGTCAATGAGATAGCCGTCGCCGTCACGTTGGGGGATACTCAAGGATAATCTCCTAAAAAAGTTTTCGGCGGGGATTATCTAATAACCAAGTAATACAATCAACAATAGCCAGCGTGGGGTCAGGCACTCATCCGGCGTAACAGCGCAGAAGAATTTCATAGGCGCCCCGGATTGCGCGAAAACGCGCCGGATCGCCGCCTTTGTCCGGATGATGCTGCGCCGCGAGCCGGCGATAGGCCTGCCTGACACTGTCCCACGAGGCATCGGCCGGCAACGCCAGGGTTTGCAAAGCTTCGAGGCGCCGGTCAATCGCCAGATACCGCTCGTGAAAACGGCGTAGCATGGCCTCGACGTCGACTGAACTCGTCTGGTCGAGCACGTCCCAGTCCAGGTAATAATCGCGCAGCGGCGCTGAAACTCCATCGGTGGGCAAGGTCTCCAGGCCGGAGTCCTGCACCGGAATCAGGCGGATATCCAAGGGCGAGATGGACAGATACCACCCCTCGTCAAACATTTCCGTTTGCAACTGGTACAAGGCATTCATAACCAGGAAATGCTTGCGGAACAGCGCCAGATCGGCGTCCTCTCCGGGGAATGCGAACGTGGCATCGCGCTCCTGCAAACGCTGGATCAGGTCATATTCACTGAGACCGAGCGGACAATCCCGAAGCAGGGACAGGATCGATGCTTTGTAGGGGTTATGCGCCATCCAGGGAAATATAGATGACCGGCCGGAAGAAAAATGCGGCATTTGCCGAGCCATGGGCAGAAACCGCATGGATACTTGTGTTTTGTGGTTCCCGACGCCGGACATGTCTCCTGTCACCGGCGCAGGGGACCCATCCGGGTCATTAAATGTGGTACACTCCGTTTTCGGGTTTTCCGGCAAGTCGCCCCCCCGAATTGATTGGCAATCCCAGCGCCGCCCTAACCACTCGCAACATCGTTGCAGGTATATTCATGACTCAAGAGACGACCGAAGCACGCAAGCCCTCGGCATCCGCCGCCAATTTGCAGCAGTCCAAGCTGCGTCCGTTCAAGGTCGCGAGCGTGGAAAAAACCGACGCCCCGGACGGAAGCGACGGCCAGGACTGGTATCGTTACGTGCTCGACAGCGGCCGCTCCACCATCTCCGGACAGCGCCGCGGCTCGCGCAAGGATGTGCTCGCCTATGCCGCGCAATGCGCCGAACAGTTGAATGCCCGCGGGCTGACGGGACAATCCATCTGGAGTCCGCGCGGCCGGAAACCGGCCAACGCCGTCAACAACGGCTGAATACCGCGCCGGAAAAAAAGACCCCGCCTCCCGGCGGGGTCTTCGTTTATCAATCAGCGTTGGGAAGTTAAATTCGAACCCGGATATAACCCGGTCAGGCGTCCATTTCCTCGTGCTGTTCCTCCACCTGCAGGACCGAGTTGAACCCGCCTGAATCGTTCGGCATCTGTTCGGGATTGGACGGATCCTCCTGCCACACGCCGTCGACGATGTAGCGGTACAGATATTCTCCCGGCGCGAGCGTCAGGATTTTTTCCACGTCCTCGCCGACGATGCGGGTGATCACGTCGCGATCCGGCGTCCAGCCGTTGAAATCGCCGGCGATCTGCACCTTTTTGCCCGCGCAACCGAACAGACGCAGCACCACGTGCTGTCGCGCGTCGCCCTCGTGGAGGCGCGTCCTGGCTTCCTCGAAGGCGCGTTTCATCGCGGTAAGGCGCGCCGCCGTGCTCTGTTCCGCGTCGGCCGGCGGCCGGTCCGGCAAGGCCGACATCAATTCGTCGGCCAGCCGCAGGTATTGCACCGCCGCGGTCGAGGTGGGGTCGTAGGCGATGATCGGCACGCCCTGTCGCACGGCCTCTTTCAGCCGTACCGTGAATTGCACCATTACCGACGAAACATCGTCGGCGAAACGCTCGCCGACCTCGTGCAGGAATTGACGGCACAGGCGCGTGCGACTGTCGACCAGCGTCGGCACCACGCGGATCGGAATCCCGTGACCTTGGCGTTCGCTCAATCGCGCGATGGTTTCATACATGTGGTCGATGCCGTTGAGACCGAACAGGCTCATCTCGATCGGAATCAGCACCAGGTCGGCGGCCGTCAGCGCGTTCAGCGACAACAGGCCCATCGACGGCGGGCAATCGATGATTGCGTAATCGTAGCGCGACCGGATTCCGGCCAGGTGGATTTCCAGTTGCCGGTCGCGCTCATCGCTGCGTATCGGCAGATGCTCGGCCGCCGCCAGCATCATGGTCGCCGGCGCCACATCCACCCCCGCGTAAGCGTCGGGCACGATGATGTCTTCGAGACTCGCCTCGCCGGTAAAAACGTCGTACAGATCGCGCGCATCGTCGCTGTAAACCCCGAAGCCGAGGGAAGCGTGGCCCTGGGGATCGAGATCGAGCAACAACACGCGCTGCTGCTTTTTCCCGAGACTGGCGGCGAGATTGATGGCGGTGGTGGTTTTTCCGCATCCGCCTTTCTGATTGGCAACGGCAATGATCTTCATGGAATGTGCACCTCCGGTTTTCGGTCAATAAAAAAGGGAGCGATGTTCTGCTCCCCTGATTTGGTGTCCCGATCAACACCCGGCAATCGCGGCCGGGGTATCGCGGATGGCGAATCAATCCGATGCGATATTCGGATCAGCCACGAGTCAACGCGTCCATGCAACAGACCGGCACGCGCGCCTGAAACCTGCGCGTCGGAAACAACCAGGGGATGAAAGTGACGGGAAGAATGTCGCCTCGAAGCGAGGCGTGCCGGTGAAACGACGGATACGACGCTGCTTTGCGAACCCTTATAGGCCAATCCGTTGAACCTCCAGGGAAGCAATCGCGAAAAAGTTTATGGACTTGCCGTGAAATGTCAAGGCATAACGAAACCGCATGGCGACGCGCAGATACGGCGTCCGGTCACCGGTGATGCCGGATCGTGAATTCATCAGACATCGCGCGGATTTTCTTCGCACGCGGATCGCCTGTCTCACAGGGGGCCGGCCGCCTGCGATCGGCCGTGGACATCATGGCTTCGGCGGCTGACCGGTCAGTTCGCTCCGAATATCGCGCAGCCTTGCCTTGATCCTGGCTGCGTTCTCGCTGCCCATGCGGATCATGATCTTCTGACCGGCCGACAACGCCTCGAGATCGGGATCCGCGAACTGGTACAGGACTTTCGGCCGGACCAGCTTGATGCGTCCCGGAATTTCCGGCGCCGCGAGCAGATCGTCGATCGCCTCGATCAGGCGGTCGTTGAAATAACCCTTGGGATATCCCAGATTCTGATACTCCTGCTGAAACAGCGGATAGAAGCGGATGTACGCCGCGACCAGTTTCCGCGCATCGACCGCCTCCGCCAGCCAGACGTACGACGTGTAGCGCTTGTAATTCTCGGGGCTGGAAAGAAAATTCTCGCCCTCGCCGGTGGCCGGAAATTTTCCCACGACCGGCTTGAACAAGCGGTATTGCATCGGCACTTTCTTGCGCGGCAGG
>DAIDLH010000029.1 GCA_027449605.1 Candidatus Muproteobacteria bacterium
GGCGCCAGGACTCGATCACCGGAGGTAAATGACCATGGATCTGCTCGAATTGGCGCGTGGACCGCTGTTGATGTGGTCGCTGATCATACTGGTCGTCGGCGTGGCCTGGCGTCTGCTGGGCATCCTGATGCTGCGACGCAAGCCGGATTATTCCGAGGCGCGAAGCGGCGCGACGCTCTGGGGCGGCGTGCGCACGATCTTCACGCGCATGTGGCCGCGCAAGGAATTCCAGGCGCGCACCGCCTACGGGACGGCCCTGGGTTACGTGTTTCACTTCGGTCTCGCAATCGTGGTGTTCCTGTTCGTGCCGCACATTCTTTTCATCAAGGATCTCACCGGACTTTCCTGGGGCGGACTGCCGAGCGGCGTGATCTATGCCACCGGCGTCGTGACCATGATCGCGCTGATCGCGGCGCTGATACGCCGGCTGACGCACCCGGTGCTGAAGCTGCTCTCGAACTTCGATGATTACTTCAGCTGGTTCGTGACCGCGGCGCCGGTCGTCACCGGACTGCTCGCCGTGGCGCACCTGGGCGCGCGCTACGAAACCCTGCTGGGCCTGCACATCCTCAGCGTCGAGCTGCTGTTCATCTGGTTCCCGTTCGGCAAGCTGATGCACGCCATTCTGTTCGCCGTCTCGCGCGCCACCACCGGCGCTCTGCTGGAGCGCAAAGGAGCAGCCACATGAGCGCCGCCGATATCGACAAGCAACATCCGCTGGAAACGAAAGGCCCGCGCTTCGGCATCAAGAAGCCGAAGGCGCGCTGCGACAAGCAGGGCGAAATGCCGGACAGCGAACGCGTGCAGATCGCCATGCGCAACTTCGCGCGCGATTTCGGCGCGCACGTCGCGACCTACATGGAATCCTGCATCCATTGCGGCATGTGCGCCGAGGCCTGTCATTACTACGTGCAGACCAACGATCCGAAATACACGCCGATCTGGAAGCTCGAACCGTTCAAGCAGGCGTACAAGCGCGAGATGAGTCCGTTCGCCTTCTTCTATCGTACGCTCGGCCTGAAAGCCAGGGTCACGGTTGAACAGCTCGAGGAGTGGCAGGAGCTGATCTACGACTCCTGCACCATGTGCGGGCGCTGCACGCTGATCTGTCCCATGGGCATCGACATCGCGGTGCTGGTGTCGCAGGCGCGGCACGGCATGTTCCAGGCCGGGCTGGTGCCGCACGAACTGTGGGCGGCCGCGGAGCGCGCCGAACGCGAAGGCAGCCCGCTCGGCGCGACGCCCAAGGTGTTCAAGGAGCGCATCGAATGGCTGGCGGACGATCACGACGTCGAAATTCCGGTGGACAAGGACAAGGCCGACGTGATCATCAGCATGTCATCCATCGAGATCATGAAATATCCCGATTCGATCGTGTCCACGGCCAGGGTGCTGAACGCGCTGGGCGAGAACTGGACCATCCGCCTCGACGGCTACGAGGCGACCAACTTCGGCCTGCTTTCGGGCAACTCCCAGTGGCAGAAGGACATGAGCATGAAGCTGATCAACGCCGCCATCCAATGCGGCGCCAAGCTCCTGATCCTGCCGGAGTGCGGCCATGCCTATGGCGCGCTGCGCTGGGCGGGCGCCAACATGTATGGCAAGCCGCTGCCGTTCAGGGTCATGCACATCTCCGAGTTTCTGGCGGAGAACCTGAGCACCGGCCGGCTCAAGGTGAAGACAGTCGACAAATCGGTCACCTTCCACGACCCGTGCCAGGTCTCGCGTCGCGGCGGCGCCACCCCGGCCGGGCGCGTGGTGCTGAACGCGCTCGGCGTGGAGCTGCGCGAGATGACTCCCACCGGCGATCTCAACTGGTGCTGCGGCGGAGGCGGCGGCGTGGTCACGATTCACCGCGCCGACGACCTGCGCTACAAGGTGTTCGAGATCAAGATGAAGCAGGTGAACGACACCGGCGCGGAGCTGCTCGTCATGAGCTGCTCCAACTGCCGCCTGACGTTCGACGACGGTCAGGCGCATTTCAAATGGGACAAGACGGCGAACAGCCTGCTGGAAATGGTTGCGGACAATCTGGTCGAGGGATAACCAATGGCCACACAAACAGTCGTAGTCGATCCGATCACCCGCATCGAAGGCCACCTGCGCATCGAGGCCAAGACCGACGACAACGGCGTCATCACCCAGGCCTCGAGCGCCGGCACCATGGTGCGCGGCATCGAGATCATCCTGCGCGGGCGCGACCCGCGCGACGCCTGGGCCTTTGCCCAGCGCATCTGCGGCGTATGCACGCTGGTGCACGGCATCGCCTCGGTGCGTTCGGTCGAGGACGCGCTCAAGTACGAGATTCCGGTCAACGCGCAACTGATCCGCAACCTGATGATCGGCGCGCAGTACGTGCACGACCACGTGATGCACTTCTATCACCTGCACGCGCTCGACTGGGTCGACGTGGTCTCGGCGCTCAAGGCCGACCCGAAGAAGACCTCGGAGCTGGCGCAGTCCATCAGCAACTACGCCAAGTCCTCGCCCGGTTATTTCTCCGACATGCAGAAGAAGGTGAAGAATTTCGTCGAGGCCGGCCAGCTCGGCATCTTCGCCAACGGTTACTGGGGCCATCCGGCGTACAAGCTGCCGCCCGAGGCGAATCTGATGGCGGTGGCGCATTACCTGGAAGCGCTGGCGTGGCAACGCGACGTGGCGCAGCTGCACACCATTTTCGGCGGCAAGAATCCGCACCCGAATTTCCTCGTCGGCGGCGTGCCGAGCGCGATCAGCGTGCATCCGCAGCACAAGGGGCAGGGCCAGGGACCGAATTACCGCGGCGGCGCCGGCGCGACCGCGGTGAACACGGTCGGCCTGCAGAAGGTGAAATCCATCATCGACTCGATGCGCAGCTTCGTCGACCAGGTGTACGTGCCGGACACGCTGGCGATCGCGAGCTTCTATAAGGATTGGGGCAAGCAGGGCGAGGGCGTCGGCAACTTCCTCTGCTACGGCGATTTCCCGGGCAAGGGCACCAACGACGTGAGCAGCTTCCTGGTGCCGCGCGGCGTGATCCTCAATCGCGACATTTCCAGGGTGCATGAAGTCGACCTGAACGCGGAAAACGAAATCCAGGAGTTCGTGGCGCACTCGTGGTACGACTACAGTGTGGGCAAGGACAAGGGCCTGCATCCTTACGCCGGCGAAACCAAACTCAACTATACCGGCCCCAAACCGCCGTACGAGCACCTCGACACCGACAAGAGCTATTCGTGGCTCAAGTCGCCGCGCTGGAAGGGCAAGCCGATGGAGGTCGGTCCGCTGGCGCGGGTGCTGATGCTCTATGCCAAGGGCCACGCGCAGACGAAGGAACTCGTGCACATGACGCTCCAGAAACTGGACATCCCGGTCGGCGCGCTGTTCTCGACGCTCGGACGCACCGCGGCGCGTACGCTCGAGACCAAGATCTTCGGCGACGCCATGCTCGGCTGGTACAACCAGCTCATGGACAACATCAAGGCGGGCGACGTGAAAACCTTCAACGAGCAACTCTGGGAACCCTCGAGCTGGCCGAAGACGGCGAAGGGCGTGGGTTACATGGAAGCGCCGCGCGGCGCGCTGGCGCACTGGATCGTCATCAAGGACGGCAAGATCGACAACTACCAGGCGGTGGTACCGAGCACCTGGAACGCGGGGCCGCGCGATCCGGCCGGGAACGAGGGGCCGTATGAAGCGGCGCTCAAGGGCCACAAGCTGCACGACGCCAAGCAGCCGATCGAAATCCTGCGCACCATCCACAGCTTCGATCCCTGCATCGCGTGCGCGGTGCACGTCACCGATCCGGACGGCGAAGAATTGATCAAGGTGAAGGTCAGATAAAGGAGACATCCATGAAACGCGGGTATCAGATAACGGCGGCGTTGACGGCGTTTTTCCTGGCGGGCGCGGCGCAGGCGCACAGCTTCGGCGCGCATGGCGCGGGATTCGGCGCCGGCATCGCGCATCCCTTCCTCGGTCTCGATCACCTGCTGGCGATGCTGGCGGTCGGCGTGTGGGCGGCGCAGCTCGGTGGCAAGGCGCTGTGGCGCGTGCCGCTGGCGTTCATGGCCATGACGGCGCTGGGCAGCGCCGTCGCACTGTCCGGCATTGCGCTTCCCGCGGTCGAGGCCGGCATCGCCGGTTCGGTGCCGATCCTCGGCCTGCTGATCGCCGTCGCGGCGCGCATCCCGGTTCCGGCGAGCATGCTGCTGGTGGGCGCGTTCGCCGTGTTGCACGGCCACGCGCACGGCAGCGAATTGCCGCAGGCCGCCTCGGCGACGCTGTACGGCCTGGGTTTCCTGCTCGCGACCGGCATGCTGCACGCGCTCGGGCTCCTGGCCGGCGCGCTGATCGATCAGCGGCTCAAGCCGGTGTGGCGGCGCGTGCTCGGCGGAGGCATTGCGGCCGCCGGTGCGATGCTGATCGCCGTTTGACGATCCTTACCATGTTCATGGTTTTTTCTGACAACCCGGATCGGTGGGCGGTGCAACCCATGCGTGGGAGGCCGACATGAGCGAAGAAATGGAAGATGAACTGCAGCGGCTGCTCGACACCGAACTGCAGGCCGAAGCCCTGGTCAAGGAAGCCGAGCTCAAGCGTGAGCAGATGATCCGCCAGGCGCGCGAGGATGCGCGCAACGCGGAGAAACAATTCGAGGCGCGTCTGCCGGAGCTGCGCGCCTCGTTCATGGAAAAAGCCGAGGAGCGCGCCGTGCAGGCGGTGGCGGAACTGGCGCGGCGCTACGAGGAACGGCGCGCCCAGCTGCGCTCCCAGGCAAAATCGCGCGAGGGCGAGGCGGTCAAGGCGGCGGTCGAATTGCTGCTGGATCCGGGGAGGGGCTGAAATGGGCCCCGCCAGCCGCTACGCCTACCTCCACGGGCGTGTGTCGCTCATGGGCGCGCGGCTGCTGTCGGAATCCGTGCTCGCGAATCTCAGCCAGGCGCCGCCGGACCAGGAGGCGGAACTGTTTGAGGCGGGCGGTCTCAGGCCGCCGTCGGAAGAACCGCCGCTCGGGGCATCGCGTTCGCTCGAACAACGGCTCATCTCGAACCTGCTCGCCGATATCGTGGTGCTGACGCGCGCGCTCACCGGCGGCGCGCGGGATTTTCTCATTTATTGGGCCTATCGGTTCGATCTCGGCAATCTCAAGACGATACTGCGCGCCAAACTGTACGGCGAGAGTACGGCGAACGTGCGCGAGCAGCTGTTCGACATGGGTCCGTTCGCGCGCCTGCCGATCGACGAGTTGCTGCGCACCGAGGACGTCACCGAGCTGTTGCGCCGGCTCGAGGGTACGCCGTATGCCGGTATCGCGCGGCAGGGACGGCGCATTTACGACGAGCGGCACGAGCCGTTCGCGCTCGACGCGGCCGTCGACCGCCAGTACTACGCCGGTCTCGTCAAGCGCGCGCGCGAGGCCGAGGGCGGCGGCGATCCGCTGCGCGCGCTGGTCGGCAACATGATCGACCGCGTTAATCTCGTATGGCTGTTGCGCTATCGCTTCGCCTACGGTTTGCCGGCCGGCGAGACCTATTACCTGCTGATTCCGGCGGCTTATCGTCTCGGCGGAGCCGAACTCCAGCGGCTGTCGCAACTCGGCAGCTTCGAGGAGGTGATCGCGAACGTCCCTCCGCCGTGGGGACCGTTGCTCGAAGGCGCGCCGAATGCCGCCGAGGTGACGCTGCGGCTGGAGCGCGATACCTGGCGCCTGGCGCGCGATGTCATGGCGCGCGGAGTGTTCACGACGGCGCGCGCGTTTGCCTATCTGATCCTGCGCGAAAAGGAGCTGCGCCAGATCCGCGCGCTGGTCAAGGGCAAGCGTCTCGCGGTCGCGCCAGAGCTCGTGCGCGAGGCCATGGGACTGGAGGCCGCGTGATCGCGCGCTTCGCCGTTCCGGAATCGATCCCGGCGGCGCCGGGCGACGGAGGCCGCCGTGTTTAAGCCCCTGCCCATGCAGCGAGTCGGGCTTTTCGTGCTGAACGAAGACGCGCCGCTGGCCGCGCTGACGCTCGCGGAGCAGGGCGTGTTCAATCCCGAAACGACCCAGCTCAGCGCGACCGACCTGCCCGAGTTTCCCGGCGAGAGTTACCGCGAGCTGTACCGCAGCGCGCGCAGCCGCCTGGACAAGATTCTCACGCATTGCACCGCGCGGCAGGAATCGCTCCGCTTGCCGGCGCCGCGGCTCGTCAGCGAAGCGGAGCTTGCGACGCTGGACGAGTGGCTGCGCGGCGTCTGGGCCGAGTGCTCGAAGTGCCAGGAGGCGCTGCGACGCATCGAAGAGGAGCGCAAGCACGTCGACCAGCTGCTGCGCGCCATCGACAACTTTGCCGCGCTCGATATCGACCTCGGATTGCTCGCCGGATCGAGACGTTTCATCGACGTGCACGTCGGCGCCGTGCCGGCCGCCAACGTCGCGCGGCTCCGGGAAGCGATGGGGATCGCGGGCTATCTGGTGCGGCCGTTCCTGGAGGCCGAGGGACTGGCGCATCTCGTGATCGCGGGGGCCGGGGGCAAGGAGGAAGAGGCGCGCGCGGTGTTGCAGGCGGCCGGCTGGCGCGCCATCGACATCCCTCCCGAGTTGCGCGACCGGCCGGACAAGGCGCGGCGCGATCTGAAGCAGCGGCTCGACCGGGTGCTCGAGGAGAGCGACGTGCAGTGCCGCCTGTTCGAGAACACGCAAAAGGAATTCATGGATCGCATCGTCGAGGCGCGGCAGGTGCTGGCCATGGTCGCGCCTTACGCCGATCTCGGCGAAGCGTTGCGCGCACGCGGCGGTCTCGTGGGCATCGCCGGCTGGGCGCCGCGGTCCGACGTGCCGGCGCTGCGCGCCGCCCTGGAACGGCGCTTCGCCAAACGCTTCGTGCTGAGCGCGCGCGATCCGCGGCCGGGCGAGCGGCTGCAGGTGCCGTCGGTGATGCGGCATGCGTGGTTCCTGCGGCCGATCGTGCAGCTGGTCAAGACTTACGGCGTGCCGCGCTACGGCGAGATCGACCCGACGCTGCTGTTCGCCGTCACCTTCATCGCCATGTACGGGATGATGTTCGGCGACGTCGGTCACGGCCTGACCATCGCGCTGCTCGGTCTGGCGCTGCGCAAGCGGCTGCGGCAGTTCACCCGCTTCGTCGTCGCCATCGGCCTGTCCTCGGCTTCGTTCGGTCTCGCCTACGGGAGCGTGTTCGGCTTCGAGGAGTGGCTGCACCCCCTGTGGATGTCGCCGCTGACGAACCCGACCCGCATGCTGATGCTGGCGCTCTACTGGGGCGCGGGCTTCATCGTGCTGACGACCCTGCTGAACATCCGTAACCGGCTGGTCGACGGCGACTGGGAAAAGGCGCTGCTCGATCGCGGCGGGCTTGCCGGCCTGCTGTTCTATCTGGGACTGCTGTTCGCCGGATTTCGCGTCGCCGCCGGGGCGCGGACCGGCTGGCTCGAAGCATCGGTGGTGCTCGTGCCGTACGCGGTCATCGTCGGTCATATCTGGCGCGAAAACGCCGTCCCGCTGGGAGAGCGGATATTGATCGTGGTCATAGAAGGTTTCGAGACCGTGGTGAAATATATTTCCAACACGCTTTCGTTTTTGCGTGTCGCCGCCTTCAGCCTGAACCACGTGGCGCTGGCGATCGCGGTGTTCACCCTGGCCGGCATGCTCGGGCAGGCCGGCCACTGGACCACGGTGGTGCTGGGGAACATTTTCATCATCGGTTTCGAGGGGGCGATCGTCGCGATCCAGGTGTTGCGTCTCGAATACTATGAAGGCTTTTCGCGGTTCTACAGCGGCGACGGCCGGGAATTCCGGCCGCTGACCCTGGCCCTGGGAAGCGCGGCGAAAACATAACGGAAAACGAAGAACGGTTTCTTAAACGAGGAGCATCCTATGTACTGGCTAATTGGTCTGATTACGCTGAGTGTGCTGGGCCTGATCGGTGTCGGGGTGACCCTGCAGCTGCAACCGGTCCCGCGTCCGCGACGCTGGCTGCGGGGCGTGCTCGGAACGAACGTGTTCGTGTTCGTGGGCGGCCTCGTCGGCATCCTGTTCCTCGGGGCGCAGGAAGTGCTCGCGCAAACCGGCGCGGCCGCCGGGGCCACCGAGATTTCGACCGGGCTCGGCCTGGCGCTGATCGGCATCGGCGTCCCCACCGGTCTCGCGGCGATCGGGGCGGGCATCGCGGTCGGCCCGGTCGGCGCCGCCTCGCTGGCGATCATCGCCGAGAAACCCGAGATGTTCGGCCGGACCCTGATTTACCTGGGCCTGGCGGAAGGCATCGCGATCTACGGTCTGGTGGTCACCATCCTGCTGCTGGGAAAAATCGGATGAGCGCCGGCACCGCGCCAGGCGGCGCCGAACCCGCCGTCCCGCCCACGCGCATCATCGCGCTCGGCTCGGCGGCGCTCACCGACGGGTTCACCCTGATCGGCGTCGAGACGCTTCCCGACGCGACCGCGGAACAGCTGGAGACCCTGCTCGCCGATCTCGTCCGGCGCAAGGAGAAGGCGCTGGTGTTTCTCGAACACAGCCTGGCGCGCAGCCACGGACCGTGGCTGCGGCACGTGCGCGAAGAGGGCGGCCGCATCGTGATCGCGGAAGTGCCGCCGCTGCACGCGCCCGGCGAGTATCACCCGCAGGTGGAAGACGTGGTGCGCGCGATTCTCGGCGCGCAGGCCCTGGAGCCCAAACCATGAACAAGCAGGTGCAGATCGAAGAACTCGAATCGGCGCTGATCGCGCGCGCCAAGGCGCTCGCCGACGAGCATCTCGCGAACGCCCGGCGCACGCGCGACCAGATCATCACCGACGCCAACGAGCGCCAGCGATTGCGCGAGGAACGCGAAATCCTCGCGGCCAAGGCCGCGGCCGAGCGCACCTTCCGTCAGCGTCAGCAGGCCGCCGAGATCAAGCAGCAGGAGGAAATCGACCGTTTGCGCTGGGACCTGGTGCAGGATGTGATGAGCCGGCTCACCGCGGAACTCGAACGGATCGGCAAGGACGAGAAGACCTATCTGCCGTTGTTGCGCCAGCTGCTGGCGCAGGCGGCCGGCGTGATCGAGGAGAAGGAACTCGTGGCCGAATTGAATGCGCGCGATCACGCGCGCCTGTCCGGGAGCTGGGAAGCCTTCTGCCGCGATGCCGGGGTGAAGCAGCGCATCGCGCTGGCGCCCGACCCGGTGGCCGGTCTCGGCGGCGTGCGAGTGCGGAATGCCAACGACACCATTCGCGTGGATAATACGTTCGAGGGGCGCCTCGAGCGCTTGCGGGAGGCGCTGCATCAGGCGGTGATGGAACGTCTGTTCGCCTCCACCGCCGCCATCGGAGCAATCATCGGTGGATAAGCGCGTGGCGGGAAAAATCGTCGAGATCAACGGGCCGATCGTCACCGTGCGTCTGCCGCGGGTGTTGAACGGCGAGCAGGTGCGCATCGGCAAGCTCGGGCTGGTCGGCGAGGTCATCGGGCGCGACGGCGAGCAGGCGGTGGTGCAGGTGTACGAATCGACCGAGTCGGTGCGGCCGGGCGAGGACGCCGAGCCGCTCGGTCATCCGCTCGCGGTCGAACTCGGGCCGGGGTTGCTCGGCAACATCTTCGACGGCGTGCAGCGGCCGCTCGCCGCGATCCGCGAACAGAGCGGCGATCACGTGGCGCGCGGCCTGAACATCGCGCCGCTCGACCGCACGCGCACCTGGGCCTTCGAGCCGTCAAAGGAACTCGCGCGCGGCAAGCCGGTCGCGGCGGGCGCGATTCTCGGCACGGTCCAGGAGACCAGGACCATCCAGCATCGGGTGCTGGCGCCGCCGGATGTCGAGGGTGAGCTGGTGGAACTGGCCGGTGCGGGCGAGTACACCGTGGAGCAGGTGATCGCGCGGGTGAAAACCGCGGACGGCGCGACGCGTGAGCTCAAGCTGTATCACCGCTGGCCGGTGCGCCAAGCGCGTCCGTACCGCAAGCGCGATCACGCCGCCGAGCCGCTGATCACGGGCCAGCGCATCCTCGACACGTTTTTCCCGCTGCTCAAGGGCGGCAAGGCCGCCGTGCCCGGCCCGTTCGGCGCCGGCAAGACCGTGGTGCAGCAGCAGATCGCGCGCTGGTCGAACGCCGAGATCGTGATCTACGTCGGTTGCGGCGAGCGCGGCAACGAGCTGGTGGAAATTCTCGAGACCTTCCCGGAACTGACCGACCCCTACACCGGACGGCTGCTCATGGAACGCACCCTGCTGGTGGCGAACACCTCGAACATGCCGGTGGTGGCGCGCGAAGCATCTATATATGTCGGCGTGACGCTGGCAGAGTACTACCGCGACCAGGGTTACGACGTGGTGATGGTGGCGGATTCCACCAGCCGCTGGGCCGAGGCGCTGCGCGAAGTCGCCGGCCGGCTCGGCCAGATGCCGGTGGAAGAAGGTTATCCGGCCTATCTCGCTTCGCGCCTCGCCGCGTTTTACGAGCGCGCCGGCCGTGTCGAAACCTATTCCGGCAAACACGGCTCGGTCAGCCTGATCGGCGCGGTGTCGCCGCCGGGCGGCGATTTTTCCGAGCCGGTCACCAGCCACACCAAGGAGATCGTGCAGACCTTCTGGGCGCTGTCCAAGCAGTTGGCGGACGCGCGCCATTATCCGTCGGTGGACTGGACCGACAGCTTTTCGGGTTACGTCAACGCCGCGGCCAAATGGTGGCACGCGAACGTCGATCCGCGCTGGAGCGAACGCCGCGCCGAGGCGCTGGGTCTGCTGGCGCAGGCCGACGAGCTGGCGCGCATCGTGAACCTGGTCGGCCCGGAGGCGCTGTCGCCGGCGCAGCGCTGGGCGCTCGAGGGCGCGTCGCTGGTCAAGGAAGGCGTGCTGCAACAGAGCGCGCTCGACGAGATCGACAGCTTCTGTTCGCCGCAGAAACAGTTCCTGCTGCTGGACTTGGTGCTGGACATCTATCACCAGGGCCAGGAACTGCTCGGCATCGGCGTGCCGGTGCAGCAGTTGCTCGGCCTGCCGATCCTGGCGCGCGCACGCCGCGTCAAGTCTTCGTACACCAGCAAGCAGATGGAGGAACTCATGGGCGTCCGGCGCGAGATCCACGAGGCTTTTGTCGGACTCCAGACCGAGTATGGCAAGCCGGGGGAGAAACCCAAATGAAAGAGAAGGAATATAGAATGAGCTCGGCCGCGCGCGGCGGCCTGCTGTTTCTGCGCGGTGTGCCGGGCGTGGCGCTCGGCGACCGCGTGGTGGTGCGCGATCACCGCGGGCGCAAGCGCAACGGTCAGGTGATCCGCACCTCGGACGAAACCGTGCTGGTGCAGGTATTCGAGGGTACCGACGATCTCGATCTGGAACGCACCTGGGTGCGGTTCCTCGAGGAGCCGTTCGAGATCCCGCTGTCGCGCGATCTGCTGGGACGCATATTCAACGGCATCGGCGCGCCGCGCGACGGACGCCCGCCGCTGGTGTCGAGCCTGAAGCGCAACGTCAACGGTTCGCCGATGAATCCGGCGGCGCGCGCCTACCCGCGCGAATTCATCCAGACCGGCGTGTCCACCATCGACGGGCTCAATTCGCTGGTGCGCGGACAGAAGCTGCCGATCTTCTCCGGCTCGGGCCTGCCGCACAACCGGCTCGCGGCGCAGATCGTGCGCCAGGCGAAGCTCATCGGCGAGGAGGCCAAGTTCGCCGTCGTGTTCGCCGCCATGGGCGTGTCCTACGCCGACGCGCGTTTCTTCGAGGAGGATTTCGAGTCGAGCGGCGTGCTCGGCAACGTGGTGATGTTCATCAACCTGGCCGACGATCCGCCGATCGAGCGCCTGATCCTGCCGCGCACCGCGTTGACGGCGGCCGAATACATGGCCTACGACCTGGATCTGCACGTGCTCGTCGTGATCACCGACATGACCAACTACGCCGAGGCGTTGCGCGAGGTGGCCACCGCCAAGGGCGACGTGCCGTCGCGCAAGGGCTACCCCGGCTACCTCTATTCCGACCTCGCCGAGATTTACGAGCGCGCCGGTCGCGTCAAGGACCGGCGCGGCTCGATCACCATGGTGCCGGTGCTGTCCATGCCGAGCGACGACATCACGCATCCGATTCCGGACCTGACCGGCTACATCACCGAAGGCCAGATCGTGCTGTCGCGCGAGCTGCACATGCAGGGTGTGTACCCGCCGGTGAACGTGCCGCCTTCGCTGTCGCGGCTGATGAAGGACGGCATCGGCAAGGACGACACGCGCGAGGACCATCCGCGCGTGTCGAGCCAGCTGTACGCCGCCTACGCGCGGGCGCTCGAGGTGCGCAACCTGGCGTCCATCATCGGCGCCGAGGAGCTGGGCGAGACCGATCGCCAGTATCTCGAGTTCGCCAAGGCCTTCGAGGAACGCTTCGTCGGTCAGCACGAGGACGAGGACCGGTCGATCATCGAGACGCTCACCATCGCCTGGCAGCTGTTGTCGCTGCTGCCGCCCGAGGCGCTCACGCGCGTGCGCGAGGCCGATCTCGCCAAATATCACCACTACGAGAAGACGACGGCGAAGGTGGCGTGAGAGACCGGCTCAAGATTCCGCCGACCAAAAGCGCGCTGCTCGGCCTGCGCCGCCAGGTGAAGTTTCTCGAGCAGGGACACGCCATGCTCGAACGCAAGCGCGAACTGCTGACGCGCCTGGTTTACGAACGCCTCGACCAGTACCGCAAGCTGCGCGCCGAGGTGCGCGACGGACTCAAGCAGGCCTACCGCTGGCTGGCGCTGGCGCACATGCGCATGGGCAGCCAGATGTTGCGCCAATCGGCGTTGGGATTGCGTCCCGCGATCCGGCTCAACATCCTGCCACGTTCGAGTATCGGCGTCGAATACCCCTCGGTCGAGGCAACACTATTGCCGTTGCAACCGGTGGGTCTGATGTGGACCGACGCCAGCTTCGACGAGGCGCGCGCCCGGCTCGCGCAGACGGCGGTGATGCTGGCGCGCCTGGGCGAGGCCGAGACGGCGCTGTGGCGTCTGCTCGACGAGCAGCGCAAGACCCAGAAACGCGTCAACGCGCTCAAGTACAACGTCATACCGCGTTACCGCGCCACGATCCGTTTCATCCAGTCCGCGCTCGAGGAAGAGGAGCGCAATACTCTCTTCCAGATTAAGGTGTTGCGACAGTCGGGTCTGGGAAGCTGATGTCGCGCCGGAAGCAGATTTTCGATTGTTGTCATTTACTCGTCCGGGCGCGGCGTCCGAAAATGAATGGGAAATTTTTTTCGAAGTGAAAGGGGGCGGATCATGTTACGCAAATGCACCGCGCCGTCAGCGCGCTTCGCGCGCAGGAGGTCGCGGTGAAGAACGAGATGCACCCGGTGTTCGACGCCTATGCGAGGATTCTCCGGCAGTGCGTCGCCTGCCTCGCGGCGTACCGGACGAGATAGCGACACGATGATTATCCGTCCTTTGCGCAAGATCATGACGTTCTCCGCCGGCGGGAAATCCCGGTGGGCAACTGCATCGATCCTGCTGGCGTTGCTGTTGCCGTTGCTGGTCTCCTGTTCGTCCGAACGAGACACGCCCGAGACGCAGGTGCGCGCCTTGCTCAAGCGCGGCGAAACGGCCGCCGCCAAAAAAGAAATTGGCGTTCTGCGGCAGATGATTTCCGATAAATACGCCGACAGCCAGGGCCAGGACAAGAAAGCCGTCGAGGCGATCCTGCGTTATTATTTCCTGCGCAACGAAACGATTTATCTGTTCACGCGCGTCCAGAGCATCGGTTTTCCCGAGCCGGCGCGCGCCGAGGCGGTGGTGCTGGTCGCGATGGCCGGGCAGCCCATGGCCGGCGCCGAGGACGTCGCGCGCCTGCGCGCCGACCTGCACCGTTTCGAGATCACGCTCGTCCGGGAAGACAGGGACTGGAAGGTCGTTCGCGCCGAGTGGCGGCGCGCCGAGCCGGGCGATTTCTTCTGATGTCGCGGACGAAGTATGATGTAATGCGTTAATCATCAAGGACTGGCGAGGGGCGGACATGGAGTCAGGATTTCTTCCGCGCACCAGGTTCCAGACGCTTCTGGATGCCTTGCACCGGGCCGGTTACCGCTGCGTCGGTCCGCGGGTGCGGGACGGCGCCATCGTGTACGACACGCTGACACGCGCCGAGGAGCTGCCTCGGGGGATGCGGGACCGCCAGGCGCCGGGCCGTTATCGGCTGGAGCAAACCGGCAACCCGCGTTTTTTCAGCTGGGCCAACGGCCCGCAGGCGCTGAAGCCGTTCGTGTTCGCGCCGCAGGAACCGTTGTGGCGCAGCGAGCGAAACGCCTCGGGTGAAATCCGTTTTGCGGAAATTTCTCCGCCCGCCGAGCGGCTCGCGATCATCGGCGTGCGCGCCTGCGATCTCGCCGCGCTGCGGCTCCAGGACCGGCATTTTCAGGAAGGCGTCGTGGCCGATTCCCATTACGCCGCGCGGCGCCGGAACCTGATCCTGATCGCGGTCCACTGCACGCATCCGGCCGACACCTGCTTCTGCGTCTCCACCGGCGACGGTCCGCGGGCGACGCAGGATTTCGATCTGGCGCTGAGCGAACTCGACGACGGTTATCTGGTGCAGGCTGGCAGCGAACCGGGCCGGGAGCTGGCCGCGCAACTGACGCTGACGCGCGCGACCGCGGCGCAACGCGAAGCGGCGGCGCGCGAAATCGAGGAGTCCGCCAAAAGCCAGACACGACGCCTGCCGTCGCGGCAGCTGCGCGACGCGCTGTTCGCCAATCTCGAGCATCCGCGTTGGAACGACGTGGCCGAACGCTGCCTGTCGTGCGGCAATTGCACCGCGGTCTGTCCCACCTGTTTCTGTCACAGCGAGGCCGAGGAGCCAACGCTCGCCGGCGATCACAGCCGGCATCTGCGCCTGTGGGATTCCTGTTTCACCCAGGGCCACAGCTACATTCACGGCCTCACGATCCGCGCCGACACGCGCACGCGTTACCGCCAGTGGCTGACGCACAAGCTCGGCAGCTGGCACGACCAGTACGGGCGCAGCGGCTGCGTCGGTTGCGGCCGCTGCATCGCCTGGTGCCCGGTCGGCATCGATATCACCGAGGAAGCGGCCGCGATTTGCGGAGGCGGGACGCATGGCTGATCCCCATGTTCCGCACGAGGCCGAGGTTGTCGAGCGCATCCAGGAGTCGCCGACCATTTTCACGCTGCGGCTGCGCTTCACCGACCCGGCGCGGCATGCCGCGTTCCGCTTCGAGCCGGGGCAGTTCAACATGCTGTACCTCTACGGCGTCGGCGAGATACCGATTTCCATCGTCTCCGATCCGCGGGACGAACACCTGTTCGATCACACCATCCGGGTGGTCGGGCGGGTCACGAAAGGTTTCACGCAACTGAAAGCCGGCGACCGGCTCGGCGTGCGCGGCCCGTACGGACGCGGCTGGCCGCTGCGCCGGGCGAAGGGACGCGACGTGATGGTGGTGACCGGCGGTCTCGGCTGCGCGCCGGTGGTGTCGGTGATCAATTACGTGATACGCCGCCGCGATGATTTCCGGCGCCTGGTGATCATGCAGGGCGTGAAGCATTCCGACGACCTCATCTGGCGCAGCCAGTATTCGCTGTGGAGCCGGCAGCGCGACACCCAGGTGTTGGTGGCGGCGGACGCCGGCGCGGCCTTGTGGCCGTGGCACATCGGCCGCGTCACCGAACTGTTCGACCGGGTGCTGATCGACGCCGCCCGCGCCGTGGTCATGATGTGCGGCCCGGAGGGCATGATGCGGGTCGCGATCGACAACCTGCTGCACAAGGGTGTGCCCGAGGACGGCATTTATCTCAGCATGGAACGCAGCATGCAATGCGCCGTCGGGCTGTGCGGCCACTGCCAGTACGGCGGCAAGTTCGCCTGCAAGGACGGTCCGGTGTTCGCTTATCCGGAAGTGAAACCGCTTTTCGGCATCCGGGGATTCTGATGAACAACGCCAGGCCACGGATCGCGGTGCACAAGTTCGCTTCCTGCGACGGCTGCCAGCTCGCGTTCCTGAACCTGGGCGAGGATCTGCTGGCGCTGGCGCAGGCGGTGGAGATCGTGCACTTCGCCGAGGCCGGGCCGGTGGATCCGGACGCGGCGGTGGACATCGCCTTCATCGAGGGCAGCATTTCCACGCCCGAGGACGCCGAGCGCGTCCGGCGCGTGCGCGCCAACAGCCGCTACCTGGTCACGGTCGGCGCCTGCGCCACCTCGGGCGGATTGCAGGCGCTGCGCAATTTCGCCGATGCCAGGGAATGGCTGGCCGCCATCTACGCCAAACCGGAATACATCCAGAGCCTCGCGACCTCGACGCCGATTTCGTCGCACGTGAAGGTCGATCTCGAACTGTGGGGTTGTCCGGTGAGCGGGCGCCAGCTGCTTGCCGCGACGCGCTCGCTGCTGTTCGCGGTTCCGCCGTGGTACGAGAAGGACAAGGTCTGTCTCGAGTGCAAACGGCATCAAAACGTGTGCGTGATGGTGGCGAAAGGCGCGCCGTGCCTGGGTCCGGTGACGCGCGCCGGTTGCGGGGCTTTGTGCCCGGCCTTCAGACGCGATTGCTACGCCTGTTACGGTCCGGCCGAGAATCCGAACGCGGAATCCCTGGCGCGCCGCTTCGAAGGGCTGGGTCTCATGCCCGAGGCGGTGGCGCGGCGCTTCCTGTTCATCAACGGCGCCGCGCCCGCGTTCGCCGAGGCCGGCCTGAAGCGGCGCGGAAAACCCCATGACTGAAAAGCGTGAAATTCCGATCCACGTGCCGGTGCTGGCGCGCGTCGAGGGCGAAGGCACGCTGGAGCTGCGCGTGCGCGACGGAACCATCGAGGAACTGCGGCTGCGCATTTTCGAGCCGCCGCGGATGTTCGAAAAGCTGCTGGAAGGACGCGACTATGCCGAGGTGCCCGACATGGTGGCGCGCATCTGCGGCATCTGCCCGGTGGCGTACCAGATGAGCGCGGTGCACGCCATCGAAAGCCTGTTCGGCGCGCAGCCCGGCCCGTGGGTGCGCGACATGCGCCGGCTGTTCTATTGCGGCGAGTGGATCCAGAGCCACAGCCTGCACATACACATGCTGGCGGCGCCCGATTTTCTCGGCAGCGCGAGCATCGTCGAGATGGCGCGCGGGCACGCGGCCGAGGTGCGGCGCGGCCTGAAACTACAGGCGCTCGGCAACGACATCATCCGGCTGCTGGGCGCGCGCTCGGTTCATCCCGTCGGCGCGCGCGTCGGCGGGTTTCACCGCGCGCCGGCACGGGCGCAGGCCGACGCCCTGCGGGAAAAACTCGCGGCGGCGTTGCCGGAGGCCGAGGCGCTGGTGCGCTGGACCGCGGCGCTCGATCTGCCCGCGGACGAACAGGATTTCACCGCCGTGTCGTTGCGTCATCCGCGCGAGTATCCGATGAACGAGGGGCGGCTGGTGTCCAGCCGCGGGCTGGATATCGCCGTGAGCGAGTTCGAGTCGCGTTTCGTCGAGCACCAGGAAGCGCATTCCACGGCGTTGCATAGCCTGCTCGACGGCCAGCCCTATCTGGTCGGACCGCTGGCGCGGCTCAATCTCAATTTCGATCGCCTGCCGTCGCCCGTGCGTACGCTGGCGGACAGTCTCGACGTCAAGTTTCCCAGCCGCAACATGTATCACAGCATCGTGGCGCGCGCGCTCGAAATCGTCGTAGCCATGCGCGAGGCAATTCGCATTCTGGAAGCGTATGAAGAACCCGTGTCCGCTTATGTCGGTGTATCGCCGCGCGCCGGCGCCGGTTACGGTTGCACCGAGGCGCCGCGCGGGATTCTGTGGCAGCGTTATGACATTGACGCGACCGGAAAAATCGCCGCGGCACGCATCGTTCCGCCGACGAGCCAGAATCAGGCGCGCATGGAAGCCGACCTGCGGTCGTCGCTGCAATCGCTGGGCACGCAACAGGGCGAGGCGGCGTTGCGCCGGCGCGGCGAGCGGGTGATCCGCAATTACGATCCCTGCATTTCCTGCGCCACGCATTTTCTCGATCTGCGCGTGCGCGAGCTGAAGCATGGCTGACCGGCTGCACATCATCGGCGTCGGCTCGCCGTACGGCGACGATCGTCTGGGATGGGTCGCGGCGGAGCGGTTGCGGGATTGCTTGCGCCTGAACGCGGAGCCGGGACGGATCGCAATCTCGATCCTGGACCGGCCCGGCGCCATGTTGCTGACGCAGTGGAATGAGACGGACGAGGTGATCGTGATTGATGCGATGCGTTCCGGCGCCGCGCCGGGGACGTGGCGGCGGCTTGCTGTCGAAGATCTGGCGTCTTCACATCCGGCCACGTCGCACGGTTTCGGCGTGGCCGGCGCCCTGGAACTCGCGCGCGAACTCGGGAATCTTCCGCGCCGGTTGTGCGTATATGTAATGGAGATCGATGCCTCCTGGTCCGGGTCTGGCCTGAGCCCGGCCGTGACTGATGCCATGTCGGTGTTGGTGCATGAAGTCGAGGCGGAAATCGCCCGGCGGTTCATCCTTTCACCGTTGACCCGCATGACCGGAACCGCCTGAACCGGCCTTTTCTTGCCGGAAATTCTCCGCTATCGGGATCGTTTTCCGCGGTGACATTCCGCGCTCTGACATCAGTCCGGTTTAGCCCGGAAAACCATTCCAGATCAGTTAAATAGACCTGCCTTGCCGTACCTTGTCAGCGCCGAAATCCCGCGAAATGGCATGAATGCTGCAATACATCAAATGTGAGCCGGGGGGTCGCTCCGGCCGTTCAGCAGCAAAACCAATGGGGATTTTGACGAATTTCAGGCTGGTATCGTTTACGCGACTGCCCATGCATTCACGCGAGCGGCGTAATGCGCTGTTTCTTTCCGGAGCCGTATGGCGGCGATCCGCATGCCTGTTGCTCTTGTGCGGTGCGCTGACGGGTTGTTTCGCCACGTCGCCCGCGTCGGCGCCGGGGATGGTCGTGCTGCTGAGCGACGGTTCGCCGGCGTTTGCCGGCGTGCAACGCGAGCTGCGGAAAAAATATCCGCTGCCGATGGAAACCTATACGCTGGGCAGCGAGACCGGTTACTCCGCGGCGCAGAAAAAAATTCAATCGGCCCCCGAACCCGTGGTCGTGGCGATCGGCCTGCCCGCGGCGCGCGTGGCGCGCGGACTCACGGACAAGAAAGTGATTTTCTGCCAGGTGTTCAACTACGAAGACGAGGACTTGGTGACGCCGTGGATGAAGGGCGTGGCGGCGACCCCGCCGGTGCGCGAACAGTTCCGCGTCTGGAAGACGCTGTACCCGAAGCTGTCCCGGGTCGGCGTCATCACCGGAAAGAACCTGCACGGCCTGATGAAGGAGGCGCAGGCCGCCGCCGCCGAATACAGGATCAGGCTGGAGCACGTCGAGGCGAGATCGGACAAGGAAACGATTTACGCCTACAAGCAACTCGCGCCGAAAATAGACGGGCTGTGGCTGGCGCCGGACAATCGCGTGCTGAGCCGCGATGCGATCCGCGACATTCTCGCGT
Organism: Candidatus Muproteobacteria bacterium; assembly: GCA_027449605.1. Classification (GTDB taxonomy): domain Bacteria; phylum Pseudomonadota; class Gammaproteobacteria; order Acidiferrobacterales; family Sulfurifustaceae; genus Sulfuricaulis. The sequence continues at coordinate 19,420 of DAIDLH010000029.1, forward strand.
ACAGCATCAAGGAAGGAAAACAGGTGACGGTGTTCGGGCGCGATCTGCTCGGCCTGGGCGGATTGATCAGCGCCGAGACCGGTTACGCGGATATCGCCGACCAGGTGCTGGCGCGCGTCAGGCAGGCGCAGCGGGCGTCGGGCGTGCCGGGCGATCCGGTCGTTCCGCTGACCCGCGCGGTCATCAGCATCAACACGGTCATGGCGAAACGGCTCGGCATCGCGATTCCCCGCGGTTTGGCAGGACTGACCCATGCTCCGTGAATGGAAAAACCTGATCGGATACTGGACCGGCCGAGTCGCGGACGCGAATCTGTGGCGGCGCCTGGCGCCGGGGCTCGGCGGCAGCAGCCTCGTCAGCCGGCTCCTCGGTTTGCTGATGCTCGGCGCCGTGGCGGTTTATCTGATCGTCAATATCGGTCTGTGGTGGACCTCCAGCCGGCTCATCGAGGACAACCTCGAGAAACAGGCGGTGCGCTGGCTGGCGGAACTGGACGAACTCGGAACCCCGCTTTACGCCTCGCGGGGCGGCCGGCAGATCGCGAACATCGACAAGCGCATCCGGCATTTCCCGGAAATCGCCTTCATCCGTTACTACGACGCCTCGGGCGGAAAGGTCCTCGGCGAGGCCGGCGATCTGCACGGCGCGGAAATCCCGCTGCTCAGGCCGGAACAGATGACGAGATTGCAGCAGCAACCCGCCGGGGCGGAAAGAAACTATCTGGTCGACCGGTCGCTCCTGGGCGGCGCCTACCTGCGGTTCATCTCGCCGATTCGCGTCAGATCGATACGCTCGGACGGGTTGCTCAATTTCAACCTCGACAGCGACAAGGCCGAGAACGAGAAAATCATCGGCTACATCGACCTCAGCATCGACTCGGGCTACTACAAGGAACAGATGATCCGCAGCATGGCCTCCGGCAGCCTGATCATCGCCGTGCTGCTGCTGTTCGCGCTGCTCCTGGGGCGCCGGATGATCCGGCGCGCGCTCGCGCCGCTGACCGAGCTGCAAATCCCGCTCGAGCGGCTGGCGCGCGGCGAGATCGACGTCGACGTGAAACTGGCGAAGGACCGGGAGATCGCGGTGATCGGCGAGGCGCTGAACACCACCATCCGCGCGCTGAAGGACCGCGACGAAACGCTGCGCAAGATGGCGGAAAGCGACCCGCTCACCGGTCTCGTGAACCGCAGCTGTTTCCTGCGCGAGCTGGAGACGGAAATCGAGCACGCCTCCCACGACGCCGTGGAAAGCGCCGCGTTTTTCATCGATCTCGACCAGTTCAAGTACATCAACGACACGCTCGGGCACGCCGCCGGCGACAAATTGCTGATCCGCGTCGCGGAGCTGTTGAAATCGCGGGTGCGCGACAGGGACGTGGTGTCGCGCTTCGGCGGCGACGAGTTCACGGTGCTGGCGCGCAGCGTTTCGCGCGAGGGCGCGGCGGACCTGGCGAACGCCTTCAACCAGATCATGCGCGACATGCGTGTCTCGGAAGGCGACAAGATGTTCAGCGTGAACTGCAGCATCGGCATCGCCATGATCCGGCCCGGACGGTACACCGCCGCGGAAGTGCTGTCGCACGCCGACATGGCCTGCTTCGAGGCCAAGTCGCACGGACGCAACCGTTACCAGATGTACGAGGAGCACGGCAAGGGCAAGAAGGAAATGGCCCAGGACATCGGCTGGTTCCAGCACATCAAGCAGATCATCGAGCAGGACCGCTTCCGCCTGGTCTATCAGCCGATCCTCAACGTGCTCAACCCCGACAAGGAATCCTACGAGGTGCTGCTGCGCATGCCGGGCCCGAACGGCGACCTGGTGCTGCCGTCGATTTTTCTGCCCGTGGCGCAGCGCTTCGGCCTGATGGCGGACATCGACCGCTGGGTGATCGTCCACGCCCTCAAGTCGCTGGCGGAGTTCCGCGCCGCCGGGCGCGACGTCGTCTTCTCGATCAATCTCTCGGGTCAGTCGCTGGAGGACGCCTCGATGCTGCAGCTGATCCGCGAACAGCTGGAACGCAACCGCGTCCCGCCGGGATGCGTGATCTTCGAGATCACCGAGCAGACCGCGATGCGTTACCTGGAGAAGGCGCAGCGCCTGATCCAGGGGCTGGTGGACATCGGCTGCCGCTTCGCGCTCGACGATTTCGGCACCGGCTTCAGTTCGTTCAGCTACCTCAAGCACCTGCCGGTGGAATTCATCAAGATCGACGGCTCGTTCGTCAAGAACATGGCGCGCAACACGATCGACGAAACCATGGTGCTTTCCATCATCCAGATCGCCCGCTCGCTCGGCAAGCAGACGGTCGCCGAGTTCGTCGGCGACGAAAAAACCGTCGCCATGCTCAAGGCGTCGGGCGTGGATTACCTGCAGGGGTTTTACGTCGGAGCGCCGTCGGAACGGTTGCCGGCGAATCTGCGCGTGGTGTCGGATACGAAGAAGAACGCGGGCTGATGCCGCGGCGCCGGACTAGTCCCCGGTCTTGTCCTTCTTGATCATGGCGTACGCCGAGTGGTTGTGGATGGATTCGAAGTTTTCCGATTCCACCACGTAGGCGTCGATACGATCGTCGGTGTTCAGTTTTGCGGCCACGTCGCGCACCATGTCTTCCACGAACTTGGGGTTCTCGTAGGCTTTTTCGGTGACGTATTTCTCGTCCGGCCGCTTCAGCAGGCCGTAGAGCTGGCAGCTCGCCTGGTTTTCCACCAGGTCGATCAGGTCCTCGATCCACACGAAGGTGTTGGTGCGCACCGTCAGCGTCACGTGCGAGCGCTGATTGTGGGCGCCGTATTCGGAAATTTCCTTGGAGCAGGGGCACAGGCTGGTGACCGGCACTACCACCTTGATCGTCATGACATCGCGGCCGCCGCGGACCTCGCCGATGAACGCGACCTGGTAATCCATCAGGCTCTTCACGCCCGACACCGGCGCGGCCTTGTTGATAAAATACGGGAAGCTCATCTCGATGTGGCCGGTATTCGCTTCCAGGCGCCGGCTCATATCCACGAGCATGTCCTTGAACGACTCGACCGATATCTCCATGTCGTGGGAATTCAGGATTTCCACGAACCGCGACATGTGCGTGCCCTTGAAGTTGTGCGGCAGCTCGACGTACATGTTGAAGCTGGCGATGGTGTGCTGCACGCCCTGGGAGCGGTCCTTGACCAGCACCGGGTGGCGGATGTCCTTGATGCCGACCTTGTCGATCGGCAGATGGCGCAGGTCCGGGCTGCTCTGAACGTCGGCGATTTCGACGGATTCGGTTTTGCTCTTCAGTTTCATTACGGGTCTCTCTACCTCATCAGCGGCCGCCAATGATGTAGTAGTTGAGTGATCCAGTCAAGATTAGGCGGTTTCGCGCTGCGCCGGGCTTGCCGCCGGGACGTGCCGCAGAATCGTACGCCGGATGCCGGCGGCGTCCAATCCGCACTGCGCCAGCTGTTCGCGATGATCGCCGTGCTCGATGAAGCGGTCCGGCAACCCGAGATTGACGACGCGCGTCGGGATCGCCGCCGCGGCCAGGCATTCGTTGACGGCGCCGCCGGCGCCGCCGGCGACCACGTTCTCCTCGATCGTGATGAGCACCTCATGCGTGCGCGCCAGCTCCCGCACCAGCTCCTCGTCCAGCGGTTTCACGAAACGCATATTGATCACGGTGGCGTTGAAGGCCGCGCCCGCTTCCAGCGCCGGCGCCAGCATGCTGCCGAAAGCGAGCAGGGCGATGCGCTGGCCCTCGCGCCGCACCTCGGCCTTGCCGATGGGCAGCGGCTGCAACGCCGGATCGACCGCCACGCCCGGGCCGGCGCCGCGCGGGTAACGCACCGCCGCCGGACCGTCGAGCTGGAAGCCGGTGGTCAGCATCTGGCGGCACTCGTTCTCGTCCGCCGGCGCCATGACCGTCATGTTCGGCAGGCAGCGCAGATAGGAAAAATCGAAACTGCCGGCATGGGTCGCGCCGTCCGCGCCCACCAGTCCGGCGCGGTCGATCGCCAGCAGCACCGGCAGGTTCTGCAGGCAGATGTCGTGGATCAGCTGGTCGTAGCCGCGCTGCAGGAAGGTGGAGTAAATCGCCACCACCGGCTTCATGCCGTCGCAGGCGAGCCCGCCGGCGAAGGTCAGCGCGTGCTGCTCGGCGATGCCGACGTCGAAGTAGCGTGTCGGGAAACGTTCCGAGAACTGCACCAGACCCGAACCCTCGCGCATCGCCGGCGTGACGCCGACCAGGCGCACGTCGCGCGCCGCCATGTCGCACAGCCAGTCGCCGAACACCTGCGTGTAGGTCTTGCCCGCGGGTTTTTTCTCCATCTTGCCGGTGGCCGGATCGAACGGCGTGACACCGTGGTACACGATGGGATCGCCCTCGGCCGGTTCGTAGCCCTTGCCCTTGCGCGTGACCACGTGCAGGAAGCGCGGACCCTTGAGGCCGCGCAGGTTGCGCAGCATGCGGATCAGTGCGTGCAGGTTGTGTCCGTCCACCGGTCCGAAATAGTTGAAGCCCATCTCCTCGAACAGCGTGCTCGGCATCACCATGCCCTTCATGTGTTCCTCGACGCGCTTGGCCAGTTCCCACATCGGCGGGATCGTGGACAGCACGGTTTTGGAACCCTCGCGCATGTGGCTGTACACTTTGCCCGAGAGAATGCGCGCCAGATATTGCGACATCGCGCCGACGTTGGGCGAGATCGACATGTCGTTGTCGTTGAGGATCACGAGCAGGTTCGCGTCCATGTTGCCGGCGTTGTTGAGCGCCTCGAACGCCTGGCCGCCGGAAAGCGCGCCGTCGCCGATCACCGCCAGCACCTGCCGGTCGGAGCCGGTGCGCGCCGCGGCCACCGCCATGCCGAGCGCGGCGCTGATCGAGGTGCTCGAGTGGCCGACGCCGAAGGTGTCGTACTCCGACTCCTCGCGGCGCGGAAAACCGGAGAGGCCGCCGGTCTGGCGCAGCGATCCCATGCGGCTGCGGCGCCCGGTCAGGATCTTGTGCGGATAGGTCTGGTGGCCCACGTCCCACACCAGCCGGTCTTCAGGCGTGTTGAACACGTAATGCAGCGCGATGGTCAGTTCCACCGTGCCCAGCCCCGCGGACAGGTGACCGCCGGTGCGCGACACGCTGCCGATCAGGAATTCGCGGATTTCCTGCGCGAGGGCGGGTAGATCGTCTTCCTTGAGCCGCCGCAGATCATCCGGACCGTTGATAGTCTCGAGAAAACGGCGGGCAGGGGGGGATTTTTTGCTCATTGGCGGCGTTCGATGATGAATCCGGCCAGCTCGGCCAATATAGCCCTATTATCCCCCAAAGCCGCGAGGCTTTCGAGAGCCTGTGCGTGCAGCGCTTTGGCGCGGGCTTTGGCCTCGGACAATCCCATCAGCAGCGGGTAAGTGGGTTTGCCGCGCGCCCGGTCGACCCCGGGTTTTTTCCCGAGCGTTTCCGTATTTCCTTCCACGTCCAGGATGTCGTCGGTGATCTGGAACGCCAGGCCGATGGCGCGGCTGTAGTTTTCGAGCGCGGTCAGTTTTTCCGCGGCAACGTCCTCGCGCGCCAGCGCGCCCAGCAGAACCGAGGCGCGGATCAGCGCGCCGGTTTTGCGCAAATGCATGTCTTCGAGCTGCGGCAGCGCCAGCGTCTTGCCGCCGGAAGCGAGGTCGATCGCCTGGCCGCCGGCCATGCCCTGCGAGCCGGCGGCGTGCGCCAGGATCGCGATCATGCGCAGACGTTGCGCCGCGCTCAGCGCCGTTTCGTTGGCCAGAATCTCGAACGCGTACGACTGGAGCGCATCGCCGGCAAGCAGCGCCGTGGCCTGATCGAATGCCTTGTGACAGGTCGGCTTGCCGCGGCGCAGGTCGTCGTCGTCCATGCACGGCAGGTCGTCGTGCGCCAGCGAGTAGGCGTGGATCAGTTCGATCGCGCACGCCGGCGCATCGAGCGCGCCGTCCGGCGCGCCGACCGCCTCGCCGGCGGCGTACACCAGGCCGGCGCGCACGCGCTTGCCGCCGCCGAGCGTGGCGTAACGCATGGCCGCGTGCAGAGGCGCGGGCGCTTGCGCGGCGGAGGGGAGGCGCGAATCCAGCGCGCGCTCCACGCGCGCCTGGAAACGTCCGAGACGATCGGCAAAAGATGACAATGCAGGGCTACTCGTCTTCGTCTCGCAGCGGTTCGGCGACCAGTTCGCCGTTCTTGCTCACCAGTTTTTCCACGCGCTGCTCGGCGTCCTTGAGGCCCTGCTGGCAGGCGCGCGTCAGTTCGATGCCGCGCTGGAACGACTTCAGCGCTTCTTCCAGCGTCTGTTCGCCGGATTCCATTTTTTCCACGATCTTCTCCAGCTCCGCGAGCGCGGTCTCGAAGTCGGGTTGGGTGCTGGATTTTTTCGCCACCGGGCCTCCGAAAGGCATGTGCAAAGAAGGGTTAAGCTAACGCAATGCCGTCACGGGCGTCAATTTACCAGATTCCAGCAAAATCGGGGTCAGAGAGGGATTTTCTCCGGCACTGGCTTTCAATGAACATTGAGATCAGAAAATCCCTCTCTGACCCCGAATTTTGCCGTTGACCTGAATCAAGGTTGCCGCATCGTCCGCCTGCTACGAATGGCGCCATTCGTGGACGTTCCGGGAGAAGTTTTTCGGCATGCGATATTTACGTCTGGCCGGGCAGTGGCTGTTTCTGCGCCTGGAAAAAGTCTTCAACGCGGTCTTCGGCGACCGGTTCAACCCGCTGTATCACCTCGGCGCGATCGCCTATTTCATGACCTGGGTGGCGGTGGCGACTGGCGTTTATCTGTACGCCTTCTTCGACACCGGCGTGAAGGAAGCCTACAACTCGGTCGAGCAGATCACGCGTCATCACTGGTATGTCGGACAGATCGTGCGCGGCCTGCACCGCTACGCTTCCGACGGCATGGTGCTGGCGATGGGCTTGCACCTGCTGCGCCACTTCGCGTTCGATCACTACCGCGGCTTCCGCTGGTTTTCCTGGATCACCGGCATCGTCGTACTGGGGATGGTTTACGCCTCCGGCATCGTCGGCTTCATGCTGCCGTGGGACCGGCTGGCGCAGTTCGTCACCACCGCCACGGCCGAGTGGCTCGACTGGCTGCCGTTTTTCTCCGAGCCGATGGCGCGCAATTTCCTGCGCGAGGGCAGCGTCAACGACCGCCTGTTCTCGCTGCTGACGTTCATGCACATCGGCATTTCGCTGATCCTGCTGCTGGTGCTGTGGATCCACACGCAGCGCGTCGCCAAGGCCGAGACCAATCCGCCGCGCCGGCTGGCGGCGCCGTTGCTGCTCGCGCTCGTCGCGCTGACGTTGGTCTGGCCGGTGTGGAGCCAGGGGCAGGCGAATCTCGACACGGTGGTCACGAATCTCAAGCTCGACTGGTTTTATCTTGCGGCGTATCCGCTGATCTACGCCTGGTCGCCGAAGCAGCTGTGGTGGGTCGTGATCGGCGGCAGCGGATTGCTGGCGCTGTTGCCGTGGTTGCCGCCGCAACGCCGGCGCAAAGGCAAGGAATTCCAGATCACCGTCCGTCCCGGCGACGAGACGGTCGCGGTCAGGGCGGGCGAGACCATTCTCGAAACCGGCCTGCGCGCCGGCATCGCGCTGCCGTTCGAATGCCGCAGCGGCGGTTGCGGCGTGTGCAAGTGCGCCATCGTGCAGGGCACGGTGGATTACGGAGCGTATCAGGAGAGCGCGCTGACGGAGGAAGAGCGGCGCGCGGGCAAGGTGCTGATGTGCTGCGCCACGCCTTTGTCCGATCTCGATCTCGAATGCGACAACATCGGCGCGGTGCGCGACATCCCGATCCGCAGTTTCATGGCGCGGGTGGAGAACCTGCAACATCTTACAGACGACGTCATGCGCGTGCTGCTCAAGTCGCTCGATCCGGAGCCGATCCGGTTCCACGCCGGGCAGTACATCAATATCGTGCTCGAGGACCGCGAGCGACGCGCGTTTTCCTTCGCTACCGCGCCGCACGAATCCGAATCGATCGAGCTGCACGTGAAGCTGGTGCCCGGGGGCGCGTTCACGACCTGGGTTTTCAATGCGATGCAGGAAGGCGACATGCTGCGCTGCGAGGGACCGCTGGGTTCGTTCTATCTGCACGAGGACAGCGACCGGCCGATCGTTTTCGTCGCCGGTTCCACCGGCTTCGCGCCGGTGAAGAGCATGGTCGAGTATGCGTTCCACGCCGGCCTCAAGCGGCCGATGCATCTTTACTGGGGCGTGAAGACGCTCGCGGATTTTTACATGAAAGAATTGCCCGAGCGCTGGGCGCGCGAACACGACCATTTCAAATTCATTCCGGTGCTGTCCGAGCCGGCGCCCGGCGATCACTGGACCGGACGCACGGGCACGGTGCACGAAGCCATTTTGCAGGATTTTCCGGACATGGCCGGATGCGAGGTCTACGCCTGCGGTTCGGTGGGCATGGTCGAATCGGCGCATTCCGCGTTCCGGCAAAAGGGCATGGCCGAGGACCGCTGCTTCTCCGACGCGTTCAATTTCGCGCCGCATATCAAGGGGCAGGGCGGCGAAGTCGTACAAACGTCAAATTGAGAACCTGCGGGGCGGAATAGCGACAGCGTATTCCGCGGGATGTAACTCCATTAGGGAACCTCTGATTAAGTCCGTTCGTGGTGAGCCTGTCGAACCATGAACGGACGAATCACCTGTTATTACGGTCTTTCCCGTTCACCCTTCGACAAGCTCAGGGCGAACGGGAGACTTAATCAGAGCTTCCTTAGCTGAGTCCATAGCCTTCCGCTCGCATTGATCGCTCACCGTAATGGTGCTAGGGTACGCGCGCCGCACTGGTATGGTGCAAGATTAGAAAAGTCACGGTTTTTTTCGTTCAAGACAATTTTCCCGCTTTGCTTCCGCGTTGCACCGCTGCGCACACATTTCTCATGCGGTTCCGTCGTTTAATCGTTTTGTCATATTTCCCTGCCTTGTCCGTGGATATGAATGTACGGACTAGCATGAAATTTGCTTGGATTTACGCGAAAAAATTTTTTCGTCAGGGAAATGACAACCATGACATGGCTGAATGAAACCATCAAAGCGCAGCGCGCTGTGCTGGCGGCGCGCCTGGAAGCACCCATGGCCGTGCTGGCGGAACTGTGCGCCCGGTCATGGCGCGATCGCGACCGGCTGGACGAGGTCCTGCGCGCGGCGCTGGCCGACATGCCCGTTTGCCGGCTGCTCTATGCGATCGACACGAACGGCAGGCAGGTAAGCTCCAATGTCGGCCGCGACGCGATCGACCGCGGCAAATACGGGCAGAATCTCTCGCGCCGTCCTTACCTGTCGAATGCGATACCTTATAAGGGCTTCCTGCTGTCCGATGTGTACCTCAATACGCCGCCCGACCGACGCTCCTGCGTCACCGCCGTCCAGGCGGTCGCGAACGGTCCGTCGATGCTCGGGTTCGTCGCGGCGGATTTTTATCTGCGAGACCTGCCCCAGCTCGAACGGCGTGCCACGTCGGGCCAGAGCGCATGGCGCCAGATCAAGGGCGACCCCGCGATTCGCGCCAACCTGTTTCAACAGCAGCGCGCGAAGAGCGCGATGGACGAGCGGCTCGACGACGTGATCGCCATCATGGACGAGCTGATCTGCGACCGCGGCGTGTTTCACGGCAAGCTGCATTTTTCCAGTTCGCGCGCCACGCTGTGGCTGACGGACGATCCGTTTCGCTATCGCGTGCACGTACTCGACGAAATCATCGATCCCTCGATCTGCCTGGCCTATCCGAGCCGCCCCTACGCGGAACAGACCGTCGTGTCGCCGCCCCGCGTGCGCCCCGTGTTGGAGCGGTTCAAGCTGTTGCGCAACGCGGATGAAAATATTTACTTGCGCTCCGGCTCTCTCAACGTCATCAACGGCATGGTGGGGCTGACCTTCTCCTGCGACGGTTCGCACTACATGCCCGTGGAGGAATTCCTGGCCAAGGACGACAGTTTCTGGTTTGGTTCGTTGTCGCGGTGAAGGAAAGGTCTCGCGCTGCATATCTATCACTAAGGGCAGGGCGGAGAGAAGACGCAGACCTAAAGGTTGATTCCAACCGGGATTTGTAACGATAATGGTTTGTTTATTACCTTTTCGCATTGAGCGATTTTTCTTGTGAGAACACAAAGGTTACATAAAAAAGCCGGAAAAACATCACGTCGTGGCTGCTATCTGCTTACCGTTATGCGTGGGAGGGCCACGACACGGTATAGCACTGATCGAATTATGAGAATGACCCGGGGTCGCTAGATCGACGCCTTGCTTGATTTTCCAGACACAGGAGCCAATGAAAGATTTGCCAAGACCCATCGCGTTCCACCATGTTGGCTGCCGTCACCTTGATCGTTCCCGTCAACAGGAATGCAAGCATATTCATCTCTCTCTGTTGGAAGAGGCCATTCGTGGGTGGAATGATGTCGAGGCGGGCCGGTTGCTGAGCGTGACTGCGACTCAGGCCAAATACAAAATATCCAAGTCCCGCTGATTCGCCGGGCGCTGCTTATACGACGTATTTCCCGCACTGCTCCTTGTGCACAGAACAAACCCTTGTTCAGTTGGGCTTTCCGGCACAGAATGCCAAGGAAACACGCTACGGGGATTTACAAGCGGGCAATAAAAAACCCCGGGATCGTCACCGGCACGGGGCCGGGAGAGGATTTATCCGGGGGCTGCGTCCGTAAACATAGCTACCGAGGGGGGAGAATGCAAGGGGATTTTTCGGCGCTGCTGCGAAAAGCGATTTCCCACGAAAGATTGGAGGCTTACCGCCAGCGCGGTACGGCCGGCAGCGACCTCAACCTTTTCGCGCACTATGCCTGGAACATCGCTCTGTGCGAAAGCCTTTACCCGGCCCTGCAAGGGTTGGAAGTTGCGCTGCGGAACAGCATCCACGACACGGCGACGACGGCATATCGGACCGAATTCTGGTTTGACGACCCGCGTGCGATTCCGCATCCGCGCGAACAGGATGCGGTGCGAAAAGCCAAAGAAACGCTCGCGCGTGACCATAAGCCGCATGAAGCGGGCCGCGTTGTTGCCGAGCTGAGCTTCGGATTCTGGACCAGTTTGTTCGACGTGCGTTACGAACAGATTCTCTGGCCTCGCCTGCTCAAGACCGTGTTCCCGTTCATGCCACGGCACATACGGACACGGAAAACATTATCCAAGCGACTGCATCGTATTCGACATTTGCGCAACCGTGTGTTTCACCATGAACCCATTTGGCATTGGCGTGATCTGATTCAGCAACATGCTGAACTGTGCGAAGCGATTGCGTGGATCAATCCCGCGATGCTGGAAATGATCGAGTTGTTGGATCGTTTTACCGACGTTCATCGGCATGGTGTGGAGCTGAACGAGACGAAACTTCGTGGTTTGATGCCGAGATAGCAACCACATTCCATCATGATGTCGATGTTTGGAGAATAAGGCGCATGAAGACAATCCGAATCGTAGCCGCCTTGCGTAATCTCCGCGAGCAGCCACTTTGGCGTTTGTTTGCCGCCACCAAGGCACCGGCGACGGTTGCGCTGCTTCAGAACCTGCTGTTGGACAACGACCGGATCCTCCCGAGCTCCGTATTGCACGAACGGCTGGCGCGCGAGCTGGATCAGCTCAAGGTGGCCGGGGAGGATCTGCCGGAGACCCCGCAGCAGTACATCGCTCAATGGCTTTCTCAGGGATGGTTGACGCGCAGATTTCTGGAGGGCGCCAGCGAAGAGGAGTACGAGCTCTCGGCGGATGCCGTGAGTGCGATTCGCTTCATCATAGGTATTCTGAAGCCCCGCACGATTGCCACTGAGAGTCGTTTATCTTTAGTCATTCAGCAACTGGCGCAACTCGCGGAGGAGACCGACCCCAATGCCGCCTCGCGCATTGAGGCACTTACGATTGAGCGTGAGCGCATTGACCGGGCGATTACCGAGGTCGAGCGTGGCGGGGTCAAGGTGCTTTCAAGCGATCGGGCCTTGGAGCGAGTGCGCGAAATCATCGTTCTGGCTGAAGAATTGACCAACGATTTTCGTAGTGTGCGCGACCAGTTTGACCAGCTCAACCGTAACCTCCGGCAAAGTCTCATGGAGAATGAAGGTAGTCGTGCTGAGGTTCTTGAACAGCTTTTCGCGGGCGTGGATCTGATCGGCGAGAGCGAGGCCGGTCGAACGTTTAGCGCTTTTTGGCGGCTGCTTACCGACAACGAACAGGCCGCCACACTGGTCGAGTCGCTTGACGAAGTCACGAATCGCCCCTTCGCGAGACAGCTTGAGGCGCGAGATCGCAAGTTCCTGCTGAATCTGACGTCAACCTTGCTTACCGAGGGCGGCGGCGTGCATGATGTGTTTCAAAACTTCGCCAAGAGCCTCAAGAGTTTCGTGCAGAGCCGGGAGTTCCAGGAGCAGCGGCGCCTGCATTTCTTGTTGAAGGAGGCCACACAGGCGGCGCTGGTGACCAGGGATTTGGTGCGCGCCAACCAAGCCACAGGTTATTCGCTGATGTTGACGAGCAGCCCGATCCGTTCCGTTACCCAGTGGGTACTTTACGATCCGTCTCAGCGGATGATGGATTCTTCGATGACGGCGGCCGAGCCCGCGGATCTCGACATCGAGACGGTCAGCGAGCTGGTGCGGCAGTCGGAAATCGATTTCCGAACGCTCCGTCAGCACGTGGTTACCATGCTGCAGCGCCAGTCACAGGCCTCTATCGGGGAAGTGCTCGTGGCCTTTCCCGCGGAACAGGGCTTGGGCAGCGTGGTCGGCTATGTGGCGTTGGGGGCCAAGTACGGGGAAGTGACGGCAGAGCCCGAGGTCGTCGTTTGGGACAGTGACGACAAGGTTCAGCGCCGCGCCCGGATACCCACCATTTTCTTCATCAGGGAGAGGCTGCATGAACTCGTCGAGTGAGTCGCCCCGAGGCAATGGGCCGGATGCTCCGGTACCACAGACGAGCGTCGACAGGCCTGAGGTGGGAGCGTTCGCCGGTGACACGGGACAGTTGACGGTCGATACACGACGCGTCCTCGTCCAGCTTCTGCTCGGCCCATCGCTCGATGCCAGGCGGCAGTCCAGGCTTTGGCCCGTGCTGCTCCGCGACGAGGGAATCATTCGCTCACGGCTCCACGAGCTTTTTCTCGAACTGGTTGTCGACCGGGAACAGCAGGTCGCCTTCACGCGGCAAGTCGTAAGCGAGCAACTTGAAGTTCCCATACTGCTTCGAAGGGCCCCGCTCACATTCCTGGAGTCGGTACTGCTCTTGTTTCTGCGCAGCCGCCTGACCCAAGCCGAGACACAGGGCGAACGCGCGGCGGTGTCGCTTGAGGAGATGCTCGATCATTTGCGCGTCTTCGAGCGAACCCACAATCCCGACCACGCCCGTTTCGAGCGGCAGATGGCCAGCGCCGTGGAGAAGGCGAAGAAGCTGAGCCTCTTACAGCGTATTCGCGGCAGCGATGAACGTTATGAGGTTTCGCCGACGCTCAAGCTGCTCTTCCCGGCTGAGGAAATCCAGGCGCTCACCCGTACCTACGCCACACTCGCCATTTCAACGAGTGAAATCGAAACCGATGCTCCCGCGCCTGAAGACGGTGAAGACGAAGTGGAGGGAGGCCCGTGAATTCAGTCGCACAAGCCAGATTGTGGAATGGGGGGCAGGAACAATTCCAGCTCGCACGCATTCAGCTGTTCAATTGGGGCACGTTCTCCGATGTGTTTGATTTGTCCATCCCGAGGGAGGGTTATCTAGTCATGGGTCCGTCAGGCTCCGGTAAATCCACCGTTCTGGACGCGCACGCGGCGCTATTGACGCCGCCCAAGTGGGTGGATTTCAACGTGGCTGCCCGTGAAGCGGAGCGGCACGGCAAGGATCGCAACCTGATGACTTACATCCGCGGCGCCTGGGCGCAGCAGACCGGGGACAGTGGCGAGTACGTGTCGCAGTACTTGCGCGACGGCACGACCTGGTCGGCCATTGCCGAAACCTATCGAAACGACTTTGGACGGTGCGTGACGCTCGCTCAGGTGCTTTGGGTCAAAGGCAAGTCGACCATGCCCACCGATGCCAGGCGGATTTACCTTGTGCTGGAGCGCGCATTCGAACTTCGGGAACTGGAGTTCTTCGCCAAGAATGATTTCGAGGTACGGCGCTTCAAGAGTGAATTGCCGGATGCGCACGTGCACCATGAGTTCAGCGCCTATCAGGAACGTTTTCGGCGGGCGCTGGGTATCGAGAACGAGCGCGCGCTGCGCCTGCTGCACAAGACCCAGTCGGCCAAGAACCTGGGCGACCTGAACGTCTTTATGCGCGACTTTATGCTCGATGCGCCCGCGACATTCGAGATCGCCGAGCGCCTGGTCAACGAGTTCGGTGAGCTCAATGCTGCGCACCAGGCGGTAATCGCTGCCCGCCAGCAGATCGAGACGCTCAAGCCCGCGCGGGATGAGCACAACGAATTGGAAAAGGCCGGACGCGAACGCAGCGGACTTCAGGCGTTGCAGGCCTCAGTCGACCACTACCGGGAGTATCGGCGCAAAGCACTGCTGGCCGAGCGTATTGCAACCCTCAAGATCGATCTTGAGACGGCACGCCAGGAAGCCCAGCGCCTTTCGGCCATCGTAGACGACGAGTCCCGGAAGTTGATGGAGTTGCAACAGCAGAAGCTGGGCATGGGCGCCGGCATCGTCGATCAGTTGCAGCGGGATATCCGCGGCGCCGAAGACGAAAAACCCGAGCGTGTCCGCAAGCGTGACCAGGCCGCTGCGGCCTGTCGGGCGATGGGCTGGGTGATGCCCGAGACGGTTGCGGGGTTCGTGGAACGGGTGGAGGCCGCGCGGGCGCAGGTGCACAAGGCGCACGAATACCGGGAGCAGGTCGAGCGGCGCAAGGACGAACTCAAGGAACAGTTGCGTGTGGCCAGCGTGGAGTTTGAGTCGACGATGAACGATGTGCGCGCGATGGAGCGGAAATGTTCAAACATGGACGGACCGCTGTTGGCGTTGCGCGAACAGATGGCAGCGGACATAGGTCTGCCCGAGGAAAAACTGCCGTTTGTCGGAGAGCTGCTGGAGGTCAAGGGCGATGAGATGCCTTGGCAAGGTGCGATCGAGCGCGTGCTCGGCGGGTTTGCGCGCTCGATACTCGTCGACGACAAGCACTACGCCGCCGTGTCGGCCTACATCAACGAACGCCACTTCGGCCGGCGGTTCGCGTATTTTCGCGTCATGCCGCAAGCGCCGGTGAGTCGCACGCTGAGCACGGACTCGCTGGTACGCAAACTCAGCGTAATGCCGGGGCCTTATGCCGAGTGGTTGAGGGAGGAGCTAAAGGCCCATTTCGACTTCGAGTGTGCCGCGACGCTCCAGTCTTTCCGCGCGGCCCCGCGGGCAGTCACCCGCGAAGGGCAGGTCAAGCATAGTCATGCTCGCCATGAGAAAAATGACCGCGAGCGTATCGACGACCGTAGTCGCTGGGTATTGGGTTTCGACAACAAGGCCAAGCTCGCCCTGTACAAGGAAAAGGCGGGCGAGCTAGGCGCCCGTGTCGCCAGCCTTCAGGCGGAGTTAGGTATGATTCGGGAAGACGAAAACCTCCAGCAAACACGGGTACTGCAATGCCAGACGCTTTCCAACTTGACCTGGAACGATGTGGATGTCGGGTCATTGCTGGCGCGCATCGCCGATCTTCAGAAGCGCCTTGCCGCCGAGCTCGCGGCGCGTCCGGACCTGGCGCGCATGGATGAGCTCATCAAGGCGCAGGAAACCCGGCACAAGGACGCTGCGGAAAAACACAAGGCCGAGGAAATCCGCGGAGGTGGCATCGATCGCGAAATTCTCGGTCTGGAGAACAAGCTTGCGGAAATCACCCGTCTGTGGCCGCAGACGGAGCAGGAGCCCGCATTCAAGGACGCGCTCAACACGCGTCTTGCCAAGACCATGCGGGAACTGACCTTGGAGAACCTCGATCAGGCGACCAGCTTGATGGAGCGTCGCCTCAACGATGAGTTGCGCGGACTGGACAACAGAATGGCCGAATTACGCAACGCCATCACCCAGCGGTTCGCCGATTTCAACCGCCGTTGGCCCGCCGAAGCCGGCGGGTTGGATCCCGTGCTGGATAGTTGCGAAGACTACTTTGGGAAGCTTCGGAGGCTGGAGAGCGATGACTTGCCCCGGTTCGAGGAACGGTTTCTCTCTATGCTCCGGGAGCAAAGCGACCAGAACCTGACGCTGCTCTCGACCAAGCTCGACCAGGAACGCACGGATATCAAGGCGCGGATGGAGTTGGTCAATGAGAGCCTGCGGGACGCACCATTCAGCCAGGGAACGCATCTCGTGATCGAGACGAGCGATCCGCACCTAGAGGAAGTCCGACAGTTCCGCGCGGACCTCAAAGGTGCCCTCAGTCACTCGTTCAGTTCCGAGCCTGAGTTTGCTGAGCAGCGGTTTGTCGCCTTGGCGGCATTGGTAAAGCGGCTCGCCAGCCAGGAGACCGTGGACAAGAACTGGCGGTCGCTGGTGCTCGACGTGCGCCAACACGTCGAGTTCGTGGCGCGCGAGATCGACGAAGACGGTATCGAGGTCGAGGTCTACCGCAGCGGCGCGGGAAAATCCGGCGGCCAGAGGCAAAAGCTTGCCGCGACCTGCCTCGCCGCCGCGTTGCGCTATCAACTCGGCGGCCAGGACCGGGCGTTGCCGAGTTTCTCGACTGTTGTTTTGGACGAGGCTTTTGACAAGGCAGATTCGGAATTCACCGCGATGGCAATGAATATCTTCAAGACGTTCGGCTTCCAGATGGTGGTCGCGACACCCTTGAAGTCGGTCATGACTCTGGAGCCGTTCATTGGCGGCGCTTGTTTTGTGCATATCAAGGATCGCAAGAAGTCGGCGGTTATCCCGATCGACTACGACAACGAGGCGCGGCGGTTGAAGCTGGCGCCACACGATCGACATGGCGAAGAAACTGTTGCGACCTGAGGCCGTGCGCGATTTTCTCGCGCGGCGCTACAACAACCAGCACCAGGACTGGCTCGCCGGCGGAGGTGCGTGGCCGCTGAACGTTTCCCTGGGCGTCCCGCTGGAGAAAGAGGTTGCGGACGATCCGGGCGCCGTGAGGGAGTGGGTCGCGGCATGGTCCGTGTGGAAGGGGCCTGCCGATATTGCCTGGGAATCGCGCCAGTGGCCTCGTTTGGGCAGGCAACGCTTGCCGACGAGTCTAAGTGTTCCGTCGCCTGAGGCGGTGGCTGCCATTATCGGAAAGTCGTCGCGCTGGGCGACGGCCTTGGAGCGCTATCGATGCATGACCGCGCGCTGGCCGGTCTTGGCACAAGGCTCGGTGCTGACATCGAAGTTTGCCATGCTCGCGGACTACTCGGTTGAAGATTTCGAGCGGCTGGTTTCGTTGCTGGACTGGCTGGAGAAGAATTCCACATCGAACCTCTACCTTCGCCAGTTGCCGGTGCATGGCATGGATACGAAATGGGTGGGGCAGCGAACTGGCATTGTGGCGGACTTGTTGCGCGCCATCCGTAGCTCACCCGAAGGGGTGGATTTCTATGGGTTATGCGGTCTACGCAAACCACTCGACCGTATTCGGATTCGAGTTCTTTGCGCCGATTTGCGAGAGACTGTTGGGGGACTGTGCGATATCGAGGCCCCTGTTGACGAACTCGCCAACCTGCCGCTCGCTCCTGCTGCGTGCCTCATCGTGGAGAATCTCGAGACCGGGCTTGCGATGCCGGATATGCCCGGCGTTGTTTGCATCATGAAGCTCGGGAACGCGGTTGCGCTGCTCGGCCACCTGCCGTGGCTTCGGGATACGCGAATCGTTTACTGGGGGGATATCGACACCCATGGGTTTGCCATCCTCGACCGTGCCCGAAGGGTCCTTCCACAATTGCAGTCCATCCTCATGGATGAAGCGACATTATTGACGCACAAGGCGCTGTGCGGGAAGGAGGGAACGCCACACCCTGACATAGAGTTGCCGAACCTGAGCCGCGAGGAAATGTCGGTATACAGTCAATTACGTTCAGGCACTTGGGGCCAGAAATTGCGCCTTGAGCAAGAAAGATTACCGTGGAACTTCGCCTTGGCTATTTTAAGGACAGTGTTGAGCAGCAAAGAAAAGGCGCCAGATTTACGGCATCAGCAGTAAGCCAATCGAGCGATGAAGATCTCGAGGATTGGCACTGGAGTTACCATTACACTGAGTTGATGAATTTGTAGCCCGCATCGTGGGTTCGATTTCCAGAAGTTTGGACGAAAGCAATAGGGCGCGCGATGCGGCCCTATTGCTTTTGCTGGTAGGAGTGGCGGAATGTTCGCCCCTATCCCCTGGGGCTCGACCTCGCCGCTATGCGGCTCGGGCCAGCGTCGCCTTCGGCTCCGCTGTCCAAAATTGTCGGGAACAATTTTGTCGAACCGCTACGCGAGTTCGATTCTCGTACTACAGCGCCAGCAAAGCAAAAGGGCCGCGCGAGGCGGCCCTTTTGCTTTGCTTGGTGGAGGTGGCGAGACTTGTTCGGCGCATCCCTGCGCCTCACCCGCGCGGCTTTTCGCCGCGCGGGGCGCCCTTCTGGCGACCAAATTCGCTCCCGGCGAATTTGTGAACTCGCTCCGGCGATTCGATTCCCCTCTGTAAAACAAAAGGGCCACATGAGGTGGCCCTTTTGTTTTACATGGTGGAGGTGGGCGGAATCGAACCGCCGTCCGCAAGCCCTACATCTATGGTTCTACATGCGTAGTCTGTCTTCGATTTGACTCAGCGTGTTCCGGCAGACAGGACCACTGCTGAGCTGAGCCTGCTTGGATTTAACGCTTGCTCAACAGGCACGAGCCGGCGCGATCCTGTGTAATCGACCTTTCGATCCCGGCCCACAGGCGAAACGTAGGCGAAAGGTTAGCGGGGATTAAGCCGCTAAGGCGTAGTTGTCGTTGTTGGCAACTATGTGTTTGCCGCTGGATTTACGAGGAGCTCGGCACCTCGGCATGCCCCAGAGGTTTCGTGACCCACGTCGAAACCAGGTCACCCCCGGAAACGTTCACAGTATAACGCAATCCCTTATGGAACGTCGTTTTATTGGGGGTGAAGACCGGCGATTTCAACACGTTAAATTCTCCGCCGCACCTTGTTTCCACAAATAAATTCCCAGCCCGGTTCACACCGGCTTGACAGTTAATTAAACAAATGTTTAATTAAGGCCATGTCAGCTGCCGCGGTAAAACCGAAAAACAGGCCGGCGCCGCGCCGGCGCCCCGGACGCCCCCGGGGCGAGACGCATACCGGCGCGATCCGCGCGGCCCTGCTCAAGGCGGCGCGCGAGTTATTTGCCCAACGCGACTTCAAGGCCGCCTCGGTGCGCGAGATCGCGGCCGCGGCGCGTGTGAACCCGGCCATGGTTCATTATCATTTCGGCGACAAGGACGGGCTCTACCGGGCGATGCTGCAGGAAACCCTCGGCCCGGTGCTGCAGAAGGTCCAGGAACTCATGGACGGCGGCGGCCGTGAATCGCAGGCGTCGATCCACGATGCGCTCGAAGCAGTGATGACCATGCTGGCGCACGAGCCGTGGGTGGCGCGGCTGATCGTGCGCGAAGTGCTGGCCGAGGAAGGACCGTTCCGCGAGTTGTTCATCCGCGAATTCGCCGCCAGGGGCGGCGGGCGCGTGCCGCAGTTGCTGGAGCGCGAAAAGGCGAACGGCCGGATTCGAAAGGATCTGGACGCCACGCTCGGCGCGCTTTCGTTCATGAGCATGGCGCTGTTCCCGTTCATCGCGTTGCCGGTGGCGGAGAAGGTGTTCGGCATCCGCATGACCGACGCCTTCACGCGGCGTCTCGTCGATCACAGCACGCGGATGTTCTACGAGGGCGCGGGGCGGAAACCGTCCCGCCACGCGTCTCGCTGAGTTTCGTTTTACGTGACAAGGACATGGGACACGTCTGACATGAAACGTTTTGCCAAACCCGTATTCCGGATCGCGCCGGTCTTGATCGCGGCGGTCCTCGCCGGCTGCGCCGTCGGTCCCGATTTCCGCGAACCGGAAGCGCCGAAGACGGATTCCTATACCTCCACGGCGCTTCCGGAGGAAACCGCGGCGACACCGGGCCGTGCCGGCGAGGCGCAGCGTTTCAGGATGGGAGAGGAGATTCCGGCGCAGTGGTGGACGCTGTTTCGTTCCGAGCCGCTGGATCGGTTGATCCGGCAGGCGCTGGCGGACAGTCCGTCGCTCGCGGCGGCGCAGGCGAGATTGCGCCAGGCGCAGGAGAACCTGCGTGCCGAAGTCGGCGTGGTTTCGCCGAGCGTGGACGCGAAGCTGTCCGCGCAGCGGCAACGATTCTCGCCGGCCGCGATCGGCCAGCCGAACGCGCCGTCCACGGTTTTCAATCTCTACAACGCTTCGGTCGGAGTGAGCTATACCTTCGACGCCGGCGGCGGCTGGCGCCGCGAACTCGAAGCGATGCACGCGCAGGTCGACTACCAGGGCTTCCAGCTCGAAGGCGCGTATCTCGCGTTGACCGCCAATATCGTCACCGCGGCCGTCAGGGAGGCTTCGCTGCGTGCGCAGATGCAGGCGCTCCAGGAAATCGAAACGCTGCAGCAGAAGGAGCTCGATCTCATGGAGCGCCAGTTCAGGCTGGGTGGGGCGAGGCGTACCGACGTGCTCGCCCAGCGCGCGCAGCTCGCCGAGGTCCGTGTCACGCGGCTGCCGCTGGAAAAGGAGCTGGCGCAGACGCGCCATCTGCTGGCGGTGCTGGCGGGCAGGCTGCCGAGCGATGCCGACCTTCCCGAATTCACGCTGGAGACGCTGGAGCTGCCGCAACAACTCCCGGTGAGCCTGCCGTCCGCGCTGGTCCGGCAGCGGCCGGATATTCGCGCCGTCGAGGCACTGTGGCGCCAGGCGAGCGCGCAGGTCGGCGTCGCCACCGCCAACCTCTATCCGCGCATCACGCTGTCCGGCAGTTACGGCTCGCAGGCGAACAGTTCGGCCGACTTGTTCGGTCCCACCACCAGCATCTGGAACGCAGGCGCGTCGCTGTTGCAGCCCTTGTTCCACGGGGGCGAGCTCACGGCGCGGCGTCGCGCCGCGATCGCGGTCTACGATCTGGCCGCCGCACAGTATCGCGAGACGGTGTTGCACGCGTTTCAGAACGTGGCCGACGCGCTGCGCGCGCTCGAGGTGGACGCGCGCACGCTCCAAGCGCAGACCGAAGCCACGTCGATCGCGCGCGACACGTTCGACCTGACGCACAAGGAGTTCAGGCTCGGGGCGGCGAATTATCTCTCGCTGCTCAACGCCGAGCGTCAATATCAGCAGGCCCGCATCAGTCTGGTCCAGTCCCAGGCGCTGCGCTACGCGGATACCGCGGCGTTGTTCCAGGCGCTCGGCGGCGGCTGGTGGAACCGATCGAATGAATCCGCGGCCGAAGGCCGCAACGGCTCGCTCCCTTCTCCCCTTGAGGGAGAAGGGATGGGGATGAGGGGTGGTCCCCCTCACCCTTTGCCCTCTCCCGCGAGGGGAGAGGGGAAGTAGGTGAGCGTCTTTATATAAGTCAGGAAAGGAAGACCCATCCATGAAAAAACCTCCCAAGAAAGTTCTTATCCCCGCGGTTGCCGCCATCGCGCTCAGCGCCGCGACCGCGGCTTTTTTTATTCTGGAAAAACCGTTCCGCTACGCCGGCACGCTGGAAGCCACCAAGGTGGATCTGTCCGCGCGCCTCGGCGCCGCGATCGATGAGGTGCGGGTGCGCGAAGGCGATCGCGTCAAGGAGGGTGAAACGCTCGTCACCCTCGCGTGCGAGGACTACAAGATCGCCGCGCGCCTGGCGCACGAGAACTACGACCGCAGCCGGAAGCTCTCGAAAATAGGTTCCGTCAGCGCCGAAACCATGGATCAGGTGCGCAAGCAGAAGGACGATGCCGACGTCCGGCTCGCGTGGTGTGCCATCGCATCGCCGATCGAAGGCAAGGTATTGAGCCGTTATCACGAGCCCGGCGAGTGGGTGACGCCGGGCACCAAGATCGTCACGCTCGCCAACATCCGCGACATCTGGGCGTATATCTACGTTCCTCAACCCAGGGTCGCGAAGTTGTCGCCGGGTATGAAGCTCAAGGGATATCTGCCCGAGCTCGGCAACCGCGAATTCGACGGCACCGTCCTCAAGATCAACGACGAAGCCGAGTTCACGCCGAAGAACGTGCAGACCCAGGCCGAGCGCGAGCGTCTGGTGTTCGGCGTCAAGGTGAGTTTCCGCGACGCCAATGCCGAGGAAATCCTCAAGCCCGGCATGACCATCGAAGTGGAATTGCCGGACGAAAAGCAATGACCGGCCGGTTTTCCATCCGCGTTCATGAGGTGAGCAAGAAGCTCGGGCCGAACCAGGCGCTTGCGGGCGTCTCGCTGGATTTCGCGGAAGGGAAAATGCACGGCATCATCGGCCCGGAAGGCGCGGGCAAGACGACGTTGATGCGAACCCTGCTCGGGCTGCTCCGGCCCGACGCGGGCCGCGTCGAATACCGGGAGGACGGCGCGCCGCTCGAGTTCGAGTCGGTGCGCGCGCGCATGGCGTACATGCCGCAGCAGCAGAGCCTGTACCCGGATCTGTCCATCGACGAGCACCTGGAATTCTTCCGCGCGCTCTACCAGATACCGCCGGACGAATTCCGGGTGCGGCGTGAAGAGTTGCTTGAGATCACCCGCCTGGGGGAGTTCGTGGGCCGCGCCGCCGCGCAGCTGTCGGGCGGCATGTACAAGAAACTGGGTCTGATGTGCGCGTTGCTGCGCTCGCCCGAGATCATGCTGCTCGACGAACCCACCAACGGTGTCGACCCGATCAGCCGCCGCGAGTTCTGGGAGCTGCTGTATCGCCTGGCCGACCGGCAGATATTGATCCTGGTGGCGACCGCGTACATGGACGAGGCCGAGCGTTGCTCGGTGGTGCACCTGCTGGAATCGGGGCGGGCGGTCGCCGAAGGCGAACCGCGCGCGTTGCTGGCGCGCGAGCGGGTGCGCAGCTTCGACGAGCTGTTCCTCCGCCACGCGGGTGTCGCGTCATGAACGGCGTGCCGGCCGTGGCGGTATCGAATCTCACGGTGAAGTTCGGCGATTTCACGGCGGTGGATGACGTCAGCTTCACGGTGAAGCGCGGCGAGGTTTTCGGGTTCCTCGGCGCCAACGGCGCCGGCAAGACCACGACGATCCGGGTGCTGTGCGGCTTGCTGCCGCCGACCTCGGGGGAGGTGACGGTCGGCGTCGTCGGCTTCGACACCGGCGAGATGGCCATCAAGCGAAAGGTTGGATACATGTCGCAGAAGTTCACCCTGTACAACGACCTCACCGTCGAGGAAAACCTTTCGTTCAGCGCCAGCCTGCGCAAGCTGGATCGCGCGACCTTTCTGAAGCGCCGCGATTTCATCCTGAATTTCATTTCCTTCCAGCGGCCGCTCAGCTCCTTCGTCAAGGATCTGCCCGGCGGCATCAAGCAGCAGGTCTCGCTCGCGGCCTCGATGCTGCACGATCCCGAAATCGTGTTTCTCGACGAACCCACCGCCGGCGTCACGCCGGCGGCGCGGGCGCGCTTCTGGGCGCTGATCCGCGACCTCGCGGCGCAGCAAAAGACGATTTTCGTGACCACGCACTACATGGACGAGGCCGAGCAGTGCGACCGCATCGCGCTGATGCGCGCCGGGCGGATCGTCGCGCTCGACACGCCGGCGCAGCTGAAGAAGGCGGTGTTCCCGGGCCGGTTGTACGAACTCGACCCGCGCGGCAAGGCCGATTACGCGCGCCTTCAGGAGTTGCGCCGCGATCCCGGGATCGACTACTTCGAGGCGTACGGGTTGCGCTTTCACGCCACGTTCCGCGACACCGCGGCGGGTACGCAACTGCAATCCCGGCTCGACCGGGACTTTCACGTCCGCGAGATCGTCCCGACGCTCGAAGACGTCTTCATCCGGCTCGTGGAGGGCGCCGCGCCATGAGCTTCCGCTGGAGCCGCGCCGCCGCGGTCGCGCGCAAGGAGGTGTATCACGTGTCGCGCGATCCGTTCACGCTCATGATGTCGCTCGCGTTGCCGGTGTTCATGGTGTTCATGTTCGGTTTCGCGATCGAGTTCAACGTGAAGAACATCCACGTCGCGATGTTCGACGCCGACCAGACCCGCTCGTCGCGCCAGCTCGCCGACGTCTTCGGCAGTTCCGGCTATTTCATCGTCGATCGCGCGGCGTCGCCGGACGCCGCGCTGCGCGCGCTGACGGGCGATCGCGACCGCGCGGCGCTCGTCGTTCCCGGGGATTTCCAGAAGGATCTCTACGCCGGCCGCGCGGCGCGCGCGCAGGTGCTGCTCGACGGTTCCGATAACTCGACCGTCGGCCCGATCCTCGGCTACGTCGGCGCGATTCAGTCCGTCGCTTCGCGCCGCATCGGCGAATTCGATCCGCCCGAGCCGGTCAAGATCAAAACGCGCTTCCTGTTCAATCCCGAGCTTAACAGCCGCTGGTTCGCGGTGCCGGGCCTGGCGGTGGTGGTGATGTCGATTCTTTCCGTGCTGCTCACGGCGCTCACGGTGGCGCGGGAGTGGGAGGACGGCTCGATGGAGCTGTTGCTGTCCACTCCCGTCGAGCCGCTCGAGATCATCGCCGGCAAGGTCGCGCCCTACGCGGTGCTCGGCCTCATGGCGGTGGCGTTCACTTACATCATGTCGCGGACCGTTTTCGGCGTACCGTTCGAGGGCAGCCTGATCGTTTTCGGCGCCGGTTGCGTGCTGTTCCTCGCCGCCTGCCTGGCGCAGGGCCTGCTGATCTCCGTGGTCATGCGCAATCAGCTGGTCGCCATGCAGGTGGCGATCATCACCGGACTGGTCCCGGCGCAACTGCTTTCCGGGTTCATCTTCCCGATCGAGAGCATGCCGGCGTTTTTCCGGTATTTCACCATGATCCTGCCGGCGCGCTGGTTCATGGTCATCACGCGCGAGACCTATCTCAAGGGCGCGACGCTGCCCGAGATGGGCGCGGCGTTCGCGGCGCTCGGCATCCTGTGCGCGATCATGGTCGTGCTCGCGACCCGCAAATTCAAGAAGGACCTCGAGCCGTGAACCCGACGCTCGGCGGTTTTCTGCGCAAGGAATTCAAGCAGGCGCTGCGCGACCCGCGCATGCGGATCCTGCTGTTTCTCGCCCCGATCATCCAGCTCACCTTGTTCGGGATCGCGCTCTCGAACGACGTCAAGAACATCCGCCTGTGGGCGCAGCCGGACTCGCGCGACACGGTGTTGCAACACGTCTACGAACGCGCCGTGGCGAGCCAATGGTTTCTGCCGGGCGCCGGCGACCGCAACGCCGATCCGTTCGAGCTGCTGCGCGCCGGCAAGATCGACGCCGCGCTGATACCGCCCCCGGGCGGACTCACGCGCGCGCTCGGGCGCGGCGACGCCGATCTGCAGCTGCTGGTCAACGCCACCAACGTGATCCAGGCGCAATCCGTCGAAGGCTACGTGAAGAACATCGTGAACCGCGTGGTCGAGGACGATCTCAAGGTCGAGCCGCCCGAGCCGCCGGTCCGGTTCGACGTGCGAGTGCTGTACAACCCGACGCTCGAAACCTCCTATTTCATGGTCCCCGGCGTCATGACCATATTGCTGTGCATGACCACGCTCGTTTTGACCAGCATGTCGATCACGCGCGAAAAGGAGCTGGGCACGTTCGAGATGCTGATCTCGGCGCCGGTCACGGCGTCGGAGGTGGTCTACGGCAAGACCCTGCCTTACGTGGCGCTCGGCATGGCCACCGTGCCCCTGATTCTGGCGGTGGCGATGTTCGGATTCGGCGTGCCCATGCGCGGTTCGCTGCTGGTGCTGTTGCTCGCGTCGTTTGCGTTCATCTGCACCGCGGTCGCCATCGGCACGCTGATCGCCACCTTCGCGCGCAACCAGCAGCAGTCCATGCTCGGCGGATTCCTGTTCCTGTTTCCGGCGATCCTGCTTTCGGGGCTGATGTTTCCGCTGGAAAACATGCCCACGATCATGAAGTGGTTTTCCTATGTCGATCCGCTGGCGCATTTCCTGTCGCTGCTGCGCAACATCATGCTCAAGGGCGGCGAGCCCGGTTTCATTGCGCTGCACGTGGCGGTGCTGGTCGTCATGGCGGTGGTTTCGGTTTACGTCAGCTTCAAGCGTTTCCGCACCACGCTGCAATGACCAAGGTATCTCACCGCAAAGACGCAAAGAGCGCAAAGGTTTTCTCGATAAAAACCTCTTTCTTTTCTTTGCGTCCTTCGCGTCTTTGCGGTGAATAATCTTAATCAGAGTTTCTTTAGGGAAGCTCTGATTAAGTCCGTTCGTGGTGAGCCTGTCGAACCATGAACGGACGAATCACCTGTTATTTACGGTCTTTCCCGTTCACCCTTCGACAAGCTCAGGGCGAACGGGAGACTTAATCAGAGTTTCCTTAGCGGTTCTTGAGCGCGCGCTGCATTTCGCGGTCGGATTCGCGTTTCTTGAGGTCGGCGCGCTTGTCGTGCGCCTGCTTGCCCTTGGCCAGGCCGATTTCCAGCTTGGCGCGGCCGCGCTGCCAGTAGAGTTGCAGCGGGATGAGCGTGTAGCCCTTGCGCTCGACGCCGCCGATCAGCTTGTTCAGTTCCTCGCGATGCAGCAGCAGCTTGCGCTTGCGCGTCGGGTCGGCCTTGATGTGCGTCGAGGTCGAGGTGAGCGGCGAGAAGTGCGTGCCCACGAGGAACGCCTCGTTGTGTTCGATCACGACGTAGCCTTCCTTGAGCTGCGCGCGTCCGGCGCGCAGGC
The DNA here is from genome assembly GCA_027449605.1 of Candidatus Muproteobacteria bacterium. Lineage (GTDB taxonomy): Bacteria > Pseudomonadota > Gammaproteobacteria > Acidiferrobacterales > Sulfurifustaceae > Sulfuricaulis. The sequence continues at coordinate 46,200 of DAIDLH010000029.1, forward strand.
ACTTGACCTCCCAGCCCTGGAGCGCGAGCCCAGCCTCAAATTTCTGCTCGACGAAATAGTCGTGCCAGGCCTTGCGGTTCTGGGCGATGACGGGACCGTGCGAAGCTTCTTTTTTCTTGCTCATGAATCGCGGATCGGACGAAGAATAAACATGACGCGGAACCGGACGCCCGCCGTAGCCTATGCTTATTGGAATATATATAAGGAATCGATGTCGTGAGGATGCGCGTGAATCGGTTTGTCGGTGGACGCCCTGCGCCGAGTATGCCACATTCTCGCCCCGTGAGAGAGAAACCCGGCCCTGTCCCGGCGGCGGAGTCGCGATGATTCCGACCCACAAGCATCCGGCGCGTCGCGATCCCCTGCGCAGCGGCAGGAAAACCGTGCACGAGCGCTGGTCCTCGCCGGGCATGTTCGTGCTCGCGGCCGGCGGCGCGGCGATCGGCTTCAATAATTTCTGGCAATTCCCCCAGCTCGCGGCGCAATACGGCGGCGGCGCGTTCCTGATCGTTTACCTGCTGTGCCTGCTGGTCATCGGCCTGCCCTTGCTCATGACGGAGTTCGCGCTCGGTCGCAGCGGGCGCGCTTCCCCGGTCGCGGCGTTCCGGTTTCTGGCGCGGCGCGTGCACGGCAATCCGCTGTGGAGCGCGGTCGGCGCGATGGGCATCCTCAGCGTGTTCCTGATTCTTTCGTATCTCAGCGTCATCGCCGGCTGGGTCATCGCCTACATGCTGCGCGCGGCGTTCGGCGTTTTCGCCGGCCTGACGGCGGACGGCATGAGCGCCCAGTTCGCGCAGTTCGTGAAGGATCCGGAGAAACAGCTTTTCTGGCATACCCTGTTCATGTTCATGACCATGTTCACGGTCGGTCGCGGCGTGCGTCACGGGATCGAGACGGCGGCGCGCGTCGCCATGCCGCTGCTGCTGGTGCTGCTGCTGGCGTTCGCGGTTTACGCGGCGACCACGGACGCCTTCGCCCACGCCGCCAGCATGTTGTTCCTGCCGGATTTCGACCGACTCTCCGTGACCGGCGTGCTCGCGGCCATGAGCCACGCGTTCTTCAGTCTCGGGCTCGGCGCCGGGGCGATGCTGACGTACGGCGCCTATCTCAACGTCGAGGCGAGGATTCCACGGCTGTCGCTCTACGTCGCCGGCATCGACACCGTCACCGCCCTGACCATCAGTCTCGTGGTGTTTACGGTGCTGTCCGCGGGCAACGTGGAACTGTCCTCGGGACCGAGCCTGGTGTTCCAGTCGCTGCCGCTCGCGTTCGACCACGTTCCCTACGGCCGGGTTTTTCTGACGCTGTTCCTGGCGCTGCTGGTGCTGGCCGCGTGGATCCTGGCGATCTCGCTCGCGGAGCCGGTGATGGTGTGGCTGAGCGAGCGCTTCGGCCTGAGTCTCAGACGTTCCGCGTTGCTGTGCGGTTTCGGCGCCTGGGCGCTCGGCGTGGTGACGATTCTTTCGTTCCACGACTGGGCGTTCTCCTTCAAGCTGTTCGGGGTCGTGAAGAACCTGGGATTCTTCGACGTGATGCAGATCGTGACCGCGCAGGTGTTGTTGCCGGTTTCCGGCATCCTGATCGCGCTGTTCGCCGGCTGGGTGCTCAAGCCCGAGATCACTCGCGAGGCGTTGCACCTGCGGCCGTCGTGGCTGTATCCCGCGTGGCTGTGGCTGATGCGACTGGCGGCGCCGGCGCTGCTGCTGATCGTGCTGTTCCATATTCCCGAACTGTTCGCATGACCGCGATCCACCGTTCGGCGATCGTGCCGTACAGCGCGCGCCAGATGTTCGACCTGGTGGCGGACATTCCCTCGTACCCGAAATTTCTTCCCTGGTGCGGGGGCGCGCGCATCGTCTCGACCCAGGGCGACGAAATGATCGCGGCCATCGACATCGCCTACAGCGGCGTGCACAAGACCTTCTCCACGCGCAACCTGCTGCAACCCGGCAAGATGCTGGAGATGCGGCTGCTCGAGGGGCCGTTCAGTTACCTGCAGGGTTTCTGGCAGTTCAAGGAGCTGGACGCGACCTCGTGCAAGATTTCCCTCGACCTCGAGTTCGAAGTCGCGAACCGGATCGTGGGTCTGGTGCTGACGCCGGCGTTCTCGAACATCGCCAACCAGCTGGTGGACCGTTTTCACCGCCGTGCCAACGAGTTGTACGGCGCGCCGGCATGAGCGGGGCGGGAGCCTGGCGCGTCGAGGTGGCCTACGCCACGCCGGCGAGCCAGGAAGTGATCGAAGTGTCCGTGTCTCCCGGCGCGACCGTCGGGGAAGTCATCCGCGCTTCGGGTCTGCTGGAAAAACATCCGGAGATCGACCTGTCGCGCAGCCGCGTGGGCGTCTTCGGCGAATTCGTCCGCCCGCAGGACCCGGTGCACGACGGGGACCGGGTGGAGATTTACCGTCCCTTGATCGCGGACCCGAAGGAGGCGCGGCGGAAACGCGCCGCGAAAAAGAAAACCTGACGCGCGCTAGGGAACCTCTGATCTAAGTCCGTTCGTGGTGAGCCTGTCGAACCATGAACGGACGAATCACCTGTTATTTACAGTCTTT